>JAICUE010000037.1 GCA_025936015.1 Gemmatimonadaceae bacterium | reverse complement strand
GATGCTTGTACGTCTCCAAACTGCCTGATGCTCGTAAGTCTCGAAACCGCGCGATGCTTGGAAGTCTCTAAACTGCCTCACCGACGTAAATGCGAACGGCGTTGCTGGTTCGCACCTGCAACGCCGTTCGCTGACTGCTTATCGCTTATCGCTTATCGCTTACTGCTTACTGCTTACTGCTTACTGCTTACAGCCTGCTGCTTACAGCCTGCTGCTTACAGCCTGCTGCTTACCGCTTACCGCCTTCTGGTCCGCTACCAGATCTTCACTCGCTGCTCGGGCGGGATGTACATCTTGTCGCCCGGCTGGACGTTGAACGCTGCATCAAACGCGTCGTTGTTGATCAGCGGAACGTACGCGCGCGCGGTGCCCGGCGAATGCGGGTCCGTCAGCAGCTGCTGACGCAGCGCGGCGTCGCGGTACTTGGTCCGCCAGATCTGGGCGAAGCCGAGGAAGAAGCGCTGGTCGCCGGTGAAGCCGCCGATGACCGGGGCTTCCTTGCCATGGAGCGAGATCTTGTACGCGCGATACGCCTGCGCGAGGCCGCTCAGGTCGCCGATGTTCTCGCCCATCGTCAGCTTGCCGTTGATGTGGACGGAGTCCACCGGCATGATCGCGTCGTACTGTGCGCCGAGCTTGGCGGTCCGCGCGTCGAACGCCTTCGCGTCGGCGGCTGTCCACCAGTCTCGGAGGTTGCCCATCCCGTCCGACTTCCGGCCCTGGTCGTCGAAGCCGTGGCCGATCTCGTGGCCGATCACCGCGCCGATCGCGCCGTAGTTCACCGCGTCGTCAGCGTTAGGGTCGAAGAAGGGCGGCTGCAGGATCGCGGCCGGGAAGACGATCTCGTTCGCGCTCGGGTTGTAGTACGCGTTCACCGTCTGCGGCGTCATTCCCCAGCGCGTGCGGTCGACCGGCTTGCCAAGCTGGCTCACCATGTAGTCGTGCTGGAACTCGCTCGCCCGCTTCGCATTGCCGTACAGGTCATTCGGCTTGATGGTCAGCTTCGAGTAGTCGCGCCACTTGTCGGGGTAGGCGATCTTCACGGTGAAGTGCGCCAGCTTGTCCTTCGCCTGCGCCTTCGTCGCGGGGCTCATCCACTCGAGGCTGTCGATGCCGATCGCGTACGCCTCGCGCAGGTTGGCGACGAGCGAATCCATCCGCGCCTTGGCCGCCGGCTTGAAGTTGCGCTGGACGTAGAGCTTGCCGACCGCCTCGCCTAACGTTCCGCCGACTTCGTCGACGCCGCGCTTCCACCGCGCCGCCATCTCCGCCTGCCCCGACATCGCCCGGCCGCGGAAGTCGAACCGCGCGTTCTCGAACTCCGCCGGGAGCTCGTTCGCGTACGAATCGATCAGCTTCAGCGTCATGTACTCGCGCAGCGTCGAGAGCGGGGTCGACGCGAGGATCGAGTCGATCGCCGGGACGTAGCTCGGCTGCCTGACGTTGACGACCGTCGCCTTGCCGAGGCCGTCGGCGGCGAGGAAGGTCCTGAAGTTGTAGTCCGGCGCCATCGCGACGAGCTGGGCGACGGGCATCTTGTTGTAGGTCGAGTCACGGTCGCGGTTGTGCGCCCGGCTCCACTGCTTCTCGGCGATCTTCGTCTCGAGCGCGATGATCCGGTCAGCCGCGCCGGACGGGTCCGGCTGCTTCGCCGCGGTCATCACGTCGGTGATGTACTTGTGATACGCCTGCCGGAGCTCGGTGGTCTTCGCGTCGTTCTTCAGGTAGTAGTCGCGATCGGGAAGGCCGAGTCCCGACTGGTTCACCGTCACGATGTTGACCATCGACGCCTTCGGGTCGGCACCGACGCCGACGCCGATCGGCGTCTGCACGCCGATCTTCGACAGGTAGGCAAAGGTCGCCGGCAGCTGCTTCAGCGACGTCACCCCGGCGATGACCTTCAGGTCCGGCTGCAGCGGCGCGATGCCTAACGCCGCGATCTGCGCCGAGTCCATGTAGCTCTTGTACAGGTCGCGCACCTTCTGCAGCTCGGAGCCGGGCGCGGCCTTCGTCGTCAGCGCCGAGTCGAGAATCGTGTGCAGCGCGGTGCGGCTCCCCTCGCGCAGCTCGTTGAACGCTCCCCAGCTCGATGCGTCCGACGGAATCTCCGTCCGCTTGAGCCAGCCGCCATTCACGAAGCGGAAGAAATCATCCTGCGGCCGGACCGACCGATCGAAGTTCGTCGTGTCGATGCCGAGCGTCTTCACCGACGACTGCGCGCTCGCCTGCGCACCGGCGAGGCCGGGCAGCGCGGCAGCGGCGATCGCGAACGCGCCTCCAAGTACGAGACGGCTGACCGCCCCGCGTGAGCATTCTCTCATGATCGACTCTTCTCCAGATGGGTGACGAATGGGGGGAGCAACAGAATACTACGCGGGCCGAGGGCGGGGCGTTGAGACGGACTGAACGGCGAAATACGGTGATGCCTGGAAGGCTCGAAACTGCCAGATGCCTGGAAGTCTCGAAACTGCCAGATGCTTGGAAGTCTCGAAGCTGCCAGATGCTTGGAAGTCTCGAAAATGCCAGATCCTTGGAAGTCTCGAAGCTGCCAGATGCTTGGAAGTCTCGAAACTGCGACGAGGAACCAGTAACAGCGTCCCCGCATCCGTCACGCGGGTGACGCGCCGCTGTCTCGGTTGCCGGGTCGTTTCGAGATTTCGATTCGTCAGGCCGTTTCGAGACTTCCACGCATCGTGCGGTTTCGAGACTTCCGAGCATCCGGACGCTTTCGACACACTTCCACGCATCGTGCGGTTTCGAGACTTCCGAGCATCCGGACGTTTCGACACACTTCCACGCATCCGGACGTTTCGAGACTCAGTCGCCGACGGGCAGCCTCTCCGTCGCGAATGGCGGTTTCCTGCCCAACGCCAGTACCGGCGCCGTCTCGCCGCGGCGCAGCACTGCGTCGAGGAAGGCGGCCGTCAGCTCGACGACGCCGCCCACCTTCGTGCCGAGGTCGGCAACCGGTGGGCCGACGTGGAGCGCGGTGTCGACCGCGGCGACGAAGCCTAACGCTGTGAAGTAGGGGTGGTACATCTCGTCGATGTGGACGAGCGTGCGATCGGCGTGGTGCCAGCGACGGATGGCCGTGAAATCGGGCAGCACCGTCGAGTCCCGGTCCTGGTAGACGTGGAGCAGCGGGATCGCGAGCGAGGCGGTATCGAGCGCCGTGCCGGCCAGCCAGTCGTTGCCGAGTTTGTTGGCGATCCCTCCATCGAGGCTGACGAAGGCGCGGAACGGCGTGCCATCAGCCGCTGCGACGAAGGCGGCGCGCGCGCCGAAGCTGTGCGCGACCACCGCGATCCGTGTCGGATCGACGTCGGGACGCTGGCGCATGACGTCGACGATGTACTCGATGTCGGCCGCCTGGCGGCGCGCGCGCGTCAGCACCGAGAGGCTGTCCGGGCTCTCCTCCAGCACGAGCGGCGACGGCGACGTCGCGACGACATACCCGTGGCTCGCGAGATACTCGCCGAGCACGGCCTGGTTGTAGGCCGAGTGATAGTTTCCCTGCGCGATCACGACGATCGGAAAGCGCCCCCGCGCGCGCGGTGCGTTCCAGCTCGCGGCGACCGGCATCTCCAGCCACTGCTCCACCGCCGCCGCCGACGATCCATTCGACGTCACGAATCGCGTTAGGCGATCGATCGCGGCTGCCGAGCCCGCGGCGGTCGCCGGCGCGAGCGATGCCTGGTT
The DNA here is from genome assembly GCA_025936015.1 of Gemmatimonadaceae bacterium. GTDB lineage: Bacteria > Gemmatimonadota > Gemmatimonadetes > Gemmatimonadales > Gemmatimonadaceae > JABFXC01. The sequence goes on along the minus strand of JAICUE010000037.1, from coordinate 8,462 downwards.
TGCCGTCAATGCGATGTAATCGCGGTAGGTGAGCAGTGTCCCCCGCGCATCCGCCGGCGACCAGATCGTGATCTGGACTGGCCTGCCCGCAACCGCCCAACCCTCCTTGACCGGTGCTCGGCGCATCAGCGTATCGAGCCGCACCGCGTACGCATCCGGCTCGAGCGATCCCCACACCGCCGGCGCCTCGAAGGGGGGCGCGAGTGGTCCGACCTGCTTCGACGCGCTTCGCGCGCAACCCGCGAGGAGCAGCGCGATTGCGACACCGGTGGCGCGCGACGAGTAGCGCATGGCTGGACGCTCGCTCACCCCGCGCGCCACGTCAATCATGGTGACCGGCGCCTGCGGATCGCGGCTCGTGTCCGCGCACGTGGAGACCTCGATCTCCATCCGTTAGGCACGGTTCAATCGAGGTACGGATAATCAGGGTCGGCCGCATCCCGCTCGGCGCGGGCGATCGCCTCGGGGCCGGCGATCTGGCGAGCGAGGTCGATGAGCATCGGGCTGAGATGCGCGCCATAGCGCAGCAGGTTCTCCGCCCGCGCGCGGCGGCCGAGCAGAAATGCGAGGAAGGGCTTGTCGGCTTTCGCCGCGTTGCACTCGGTGCACGAGAGCACGAGGTTGTCGCGCCGGTCGTACGCCGTCTGTCCCCGCCGCGGGGTGACGTGATCGAGCGTGATCGCCCGCGGGCTCACCTTCCGCTCGCAGTATGCGCAGATCGGTCCATGCTGCGCCAGCAGCCAATCACGCGTTTCCGTGTACGCGTTCCGACTCGTTGGCAGCGAGGTGTGCTGCGACTCCGTCGGCGTCCCGCGATACGGCTTCCTCGACCGCCGCGACCTCTTCTTCGCCGGCGCCTTCCCCGTCACTCCCTTCGCCACCACCTTCGCCGGCCTCGCCGCCGGGCGGCTCTGCTTTGCTGCTGGTTTCTTTCGTTCTGTCATGTTGCTAACAATACCCCATTCGCCCCGATTCGGCACCCGAGAGGCAGCCGTCAGCCATCAGCGTTAAGCGACGGCGGTCGGGATAGGACGGCCGTCGTTGCACCAGCCCGGGAAAGCATGGAGGCAAGCGGCGCCAGATCATCTCCCCCCACGTGCCTAAGCTGTTCCGACCGCAGCGGTATGACCCCCTTGTCTCGCGAAGTTCTCCGTGACCCCTGTGCCCTCTGTGGTAAACAATGCAGTCGCTGTTTTTGACAGCACCGCTCGAACCACAGAGTTCACAGAGTTCACAGAGCCGATAGCCTGCCCGGAGTCAAACGAACCGTCTCGTTGCTTCACTGCCCGGACAATCGCCACCCCCCCAAGCCGCTTCGCCGCCTAACGCTGATCCCCTGTGGTCGGCCGGGCCCAGGTCGGGTACGCGGGCCGCTTCGGTGCGACCGGCGTGCTCTTCCCGAGCTGCTCCATCAGGATCGCGACACCCTTCTCCAGCTGCGTGTCGTGGCCGGCGCGCCACGCCGCGGGATCGAGATCGACATCGACGTCTGGCGCGACTCCGTGGTTCTCGATCGCGTACTCGCTCTCCGGAGTCCAGAGCGCGATCCGCGGAGCAGTCACGCCGCCGCCGTCCATCAGCGCGGGATAGCCACCGATGCCGACGAGACCTCCCCACGTCCGCTTGCCCACGAGCTGTCCGACCTGGAAGCGGTGAAAGAGCCAGGGAAGCTCGTCACCACCCGAGCCGGCGTACTCGTTGATCAACATCACTTTCGGTCCATAGATCGCGCCGGCGGGGATCGGGACGTCGGCACCAGTGCGCGCGCTCATGTAGTTGAACGGAGCCTGACGGCGAAGGTACTCGATCATGTAGTCGGCGATGTTGCCGCCGGCGTTGTAGCGCTCGTCCACCACCGCGCCCTGCTTGTCCTGCTGCGCGAAGAAATAGCGGTTGAACCGCGTGTATCCCTCGTTCGCCGTGTTCGGGATGTACAGATAGGCCAGCTTCCCGCCCGACAGCTTGTCCACCGTGCGCCGGTTGCGATCGATCCACGCCAGATGGCGGAGGAGCGTCTCGCTGCCTAACGGCACGACGGTCACGTCGCGCGCGCCGGCACCGTTCGCGCTCGGCCCGACCCGCAGCAGCACGCTCTTGCCCGCCGTCCCCTGCAACGCCTCGTCGGGACTCTCATCCTTCGTCAGCTCCTGCCCATTCACCGCGAGCAGGTATTCCCCGTCGTGGACGTTGACGCCGGGCTGCGTCAGCGGCGCGCGGAACTGCGGGTTCCAGCTCTCGCCCGCGTACACCCGCGCGAACTTCCATCGCCCGTTATCCAGCGCATAGTCGGCGCCCAGCACCCCGTTGCGCGGCGTGCCGTTAGGTGGCCCCGGCGGACTGCCGACGAACAGATGCCCCACGGTCAGGTTGCCGAACACTTCCTGGAACAGGTAGTCGAGATCGGCACGGCTTCCCAATCCGTCGAGGTACGCCGCGTACTTCTTCTCCGCCCCCGCCAGGTCGAGCCCGTGATAGTTCGGGTCGTAGAAGAACGCGCGCTGCAGCCGGAGGGCGTCATGGTACATCTCCTTCCACTCGGCGCGAGGATCGGTCTCGACCTGGATGTCCCCCGTCGCGAGCACGCCATCGCCCGGCTTCACCGGCTGCGCGAGTGAAGCAATCGTCCATTTCCCCTGCTGCGCGTAGAGCAGCTTCTCGCCGTCGCGCGAGATGTCGAATTCGTTGACGCCGCTCACGACCTCGCTTGCCTTGCGTTCGTCGAGGTCGAACTTGTGCAGCGTGACGCCCGGTCCGTCGCCGTTCTGCTGGTCCACCGGCACCAGCGGCGACTCGGCGAGATACACCACCCCCGCCTTCCCCGCGACGACCGCTGCGTAGTCGCGCGCCGGTATCGGCATCGCGACCGTGCGCTGGTCGATCCCGTCGAAGTCGATCCGCACCCGCGGCGGTGCCGTTGGCATGGCGTCGGCGTTCTTGTCCGGCTTCACCCGCTTTGCGCCGGCCACATCCCCAGCGGCCGCTCTCGCGGCGCTCTTTGCCGCGCTGTCACCCTTCGCTTTCTCCTCATCGCTCTCCGGCGCGAGCGGCGATGGGATGTCGTTAGGCAGGACGACTGCGTAGAGCGTCCTGGTCACCGGATGATCGAAGGTCGTCATGCTGAAGTCCGTCGCCGGCCCGGCGTCGGTGCTGGCGACGAACCAGAGATATTTCCCGCTGGCGTCGAACGCGGGACTGCGCGCGTCGCTCATCCCGTCCGTCACCTGCGTGAACGTTCCGCGCCCGACGTCGTAGACGAACACTGCGCTCAGGCGATTCTTCCCCGAGCGCGCGTACGCCAGCCAGCGTGAGTCCGGTGACCACGAGAGTGGCGTTCCCCCTTCACGGAAGCTGGCGATCGGCTCGACGTCGACTTTCGTCAGCTTGCCGCTCGCAACCTCGGCGATCCAGATCTCGTTGCGCGAGTTGGCGAACGCGATCCGGCTCCCGTCGGGCGAGTAGACTGGCGTGTAGTAGTACGTGTCGTCGTCACCGAGCTTGATCACCCGCGGCGCGCCCATCCCCGTCTGTCCGCGCAGCTCGAGGTGATACGGGCCATTCGCGTCGGAGAAGTAGGCGAGCGTCTGCCCGTCAGGTGACCAGGTCGGGAAGCGCTCCGTCGCCGCGACCGTGCGGGTCACGTCGCGAGCATCGCCCTTCTTCGCCGGCACCGAGATCACTTCGCCGCGCGCCTCGAATGCGGCGCGCACTCCCGTCGGCGAGATCGCCGAGTGCTGCAGCATCTGGCCCACTCGTGCCCACTGTGGAAGCGCCTCGCTCAGCTCCCCGCCTAACCGTATCGCGACGGGTGTGTCCTGACCGGTGGTGAGGTCGTGCATCCGGATCGCGCCGAACTGCTCGTAGACGATCGCGCCCGGTCCCGCCGATGCGCTCTTGATGTCCAGGCCGCGGTTGTCGACGCGCTTCGTGACGCGCTTGCTTCCCAACTCGTAGGCGTAGAGCGTCGTCGGCCCGTCGCGGTCGGAGAGGAAGAACACCGTGTCGCCGACCCACATCGGCAGCATGTCGGTCGAGTTCTCCCGCGGCACCCGCTCGATGCTCGCGTCGGAGAGCGTCGCGATCCAGATCGGTGTCGTCCGCCCACCGCGATACCGCTTCCAGATCGCGTTCGCATTGGCGATCGGCATGTAGGCGAGGCGCTTCCCGTCCGCGCTGAACGATCCCGCGTATCCGCTCGGCAGGTCGATCGCCGTCGGCGCGACCTCATCGACGCCCTGCACGTAGAGCCGTGCCGGGGTTCCATTGGAGGACTCTCCGTCGCGGTTCGACGCGAACATCACTTTGCCGTCCGGTGTCCACCCGCGCACCTGGTCCGACGCCGGGTGATACGTCAGCCGCTTCGGCGCGCCACCCGCGACCGGCACGACATAGACGTCGGTGTTCCCGTTGACCGATCCTGTGTAGGCGATTGCTCGTCCATCCGCCGAGAATTGGCAGTCGGTCTCGTTCCCCGGCGACGCCGTTAGGCGGGACGCCGTCCCGCCCGCGCGCGGGACGATCCAGATGTCACCGGCAAAGCTGAAACAGATCTCCGTCGCACTGAGCGCCGGCGCCCGCAGGAGCAGCGGTTCCCCACCCTGCGCACGGAGCGGCGCGACAGCGGGAACGGCAACCGACAGCAACAGCGCAACAGCGCCGGCGCGGGCGAGCGGCATAACGTGACTCCGGGTGACAGGGGATGCGCGAAGCTACGAGGCCCGTCGCATTGGCACCAGTGTCGCGCCGCCGGCCAGCCGCTTCGACGGCGAGAGTCGAAACTGCCTTGATAGTCGAGAGTCGACACCGCCTTGATAGTCGATAGTCGAAGCTGCTTTGATAGTCGACAGTCGACACCGCCTTGATAGTCGATAGTCGAAGCTGCTTTGATAGTCGACAGTCGACACTGCCTTGATAGTCGAGAGTCGAAAACTCGAGAGTCGAAGCAGCGAGAGTCGGAGCTGAGAAATCACCGGCCTTCGAAACGACCCGGCACGAGGAGCCAGAACCGCGGCCGCGCCAACCGAGACAACCCCGCGGAGCGGGCCGTGTCGAAAGCACCACCAGTCTCGACTCTCCTGCAGTGTCGACTCTCGACTCTCCTGCAGTGTCGACTCTCGACTCTCCTGCAGTGTCGACTCTCGACTATCAAGGCGGTTTCGACTCTCGACTCTCTCGCCGTTTCACAACCCGCCCCCTTCCCACCGAGCGGCGCACCTTGTTTCGTCCACGAGTGTCGACGGCCCTCTCTCTCCGCGCTGGTCCCGATGCGCTGCGCATCATCCGCGAGCGTGGACTGCGCCCCGAGGACGTCGATGTCGTCCCTGGTGCCTCGGGAGGCGCGAAGTGGCTCGTGCTCGCGGGCCTCGACCGATTTCTCTTTGGTGAGTTCTTTCGCGGCGAGCGTGTCCGCCCGCTGCATCTCATCGGCTCATCGATCGGCGCCTGGCGGATGGCGGCGTTCGCGCAGCGCGATCCCGTCGCCGCGCTGGATCGTGCCCACCGTGCGTACATCCACGACCAGCACTACTCGCCGAAGCCCACTGCGCGCGAAGTCACCGAGGTCGGACTGCGCCTCCTCGACGTGCTCCTTGGCGAGACCGGCGTCGACGAGATTCTCGCCAACAAGCAGAAGCACGTCCACGTCATAACGGCGGAGGGCCGCGGTCTTGCCGCGAGTGACCGGCGAATTCTCCTCGCCGCGTCGATGGCCGTCGCCGCCGCGGGCAACCTGCTCAGTCGCCGCACCCTCTCGCTGCAGCTTCGCCGCTTCATCTTCAACACCGCCGGCGACGACACGCCGTTCGCCGCCCTCGACGACTTCGAGACGACGCATGTTCCACTCACCCGCGAGAACATCCGGCCGGCGCTTCTCGCATCAGCGTCGATCCCGCTCGTACTCGAGGGCGTTGCAATCCCGGGAACCAATGGCATCCACTGGGACGGTGGCGTTCTCGATTACCATCTGGACATGGACTTCGGCGCGGGCAAGGGGTTGGTACTGTACCCACACTTCTACCCCCACGTCGTCCCCGGCTGGTTCGACAAGTCGCTGAGCTGGCGCCGCGCGCGCGTCGACAACTTCCGGCGCGCGTTGATCATCGCTCCTTCCGAAGAATTCGTCGCCGCTCTGCCCGGGGGAAAGATCCCGGACCGCAAGGACTTCTATATCATGTCGGAAGCGGAGCGGATTCCGCGCTGGCAGCAGGTCGTCGACGCGAGCCGTCAGCTCGGCGACGAGCTGCGGGAGCTGCTCGCCACCGGCCGCGTCGCCGAGCGGATCAGGCCCTGGTGAGCATGGGCTGATTGCGTTCTTCGATCGAGACGTAGTCACACACCCTTCTCGAGGCGGGCACGTGTTCACACGCATACTCGGAGTCGCCGGTGCTTCGCTCATCGCGGCCGCGCCGGCCATCGCGCAGCAGCCAGCGGACGCACTCGACGCGCTCACGCATCCGCACGCTGGGCGGATTGCCCACTATTCGAGCCGCGACACCACCGGCGGGAACGCTGATTTCCGGACGATCGCGCCAGGCGAGACGCTGACGCTGCTCGATCACCGCGGCGCGGGAATCATCCGGCGCTGGTGGGTGACCATCGCTCCGCGCAACGACCGCCAGCTCCAGCGACAGCTCATCGTCCGCTGCTGGTGGGACGACGAGAGCACGCCATCGGTCGAGGTTCCGATCTCCGATTTCTTCGGCGTCGGCTTCGGCGAGTGGCGCCAGTACGCCTCGGCGCCGATGAACATGACCAGTGGCGGCTATGACAGCTACTGGCCGATGCCCTTTCATCGGCACGCGCGCCTAACGGTGGAGAATCGCTCCGCCGTACCCGTCGGTGCCTTCTACTATAACATCGACGTCGAGACAGTCGACGCCCTGCCGGACAGCACGTTGTACTTCCACGCGCAGTTCCGGCGAACCACGACCGTCGCCGGCCACCCGGTGACCGTCCTCGAAGCCGAGGGTCGCGGGCAGTACGTCGGCACCGTGCTCTCGATGCAGCCGCTCCACGGCCGTCGCCTCTGGTTCCTCGAAGGCGACGAGCGAGTCTTCGTCGATGGTGAGCGCGCGCCGAGCATCGTCGGTACCGGCACCGAAGATTACTTCTCCTCGGGGTGGTACTTCGACACCGGCCCGTATTCCTCGCTCTATCACGGACTCACGATCAAGGACAGCCTCACCGGGCGGATCAGTGCCTACCGTTGGCACATTCCTGATCCGATTCCGTTCACGCGTCACCTGCGCTTCGAGATCGAACACGGTGGCACCAACGACGCTCCCGGCACCGACTACACTTCGGTCGCGTTCTGGTACCAGAACCACCCGCACGCCCCCTTTCCTCCACTTCCGGCGGACCTGCTCGCCGACAGCACGAGCCGCGTCCTCCGCTTTCCGGGGGTGATCGAAGCAGAGACTCTCATCAGCGATGCGCGTGTCACCGCGGGAGAGCTGCAATCGCAGGACATGGCCGCGTTCGAATCCGACAGCACCGCCTGGAGCGGCGGCGCTCAACTCTGGTGGACCCTCGCCCGACCAGGCGCTCGCCTGACGCTCCCTCTCCGCGTCGCTGCCGCCGGCCGCTACGACCTGACTGCCTGGTTCACCCGCGCGGTCGACTACGGCAACGTTCGCCTAACGCTGAACGGCCGAGCCCTGACGCCGATAGTCCATGGCTACGCGCCTGACGTTTCACCCACGGGACCAATTACTTTTGGCTCCGTCCCCCTGCATGCTGGCGCGAACAGTCTCACGATCGAGATCGTCGGCAAGGATTCCTACGCCCACGGCTACTCGGACGGCTACCTCGTCGGCATCGATGCCTTCCGACTGACGCCTGCTTCAGCACGCCGGCGTCGTTGACGATGACCAAGCGCGACGACTTCATCGCCTTCCGCCGCTCACTCGGCGCGACACCGCGCCTGCACCATCGCACCGTGAACGCGCGCGGGATCGACTTCGCCGTCTGGCACACCGCGCCGGTTGCCGGTGCCACGCCGCTCGTGTGCATCAACGGCGGACTGCTCTACGACCACACGCTGCTCTGGCCCGCGCTCTCACCGCTCGCCGCGAAGCGCCAGCTCTTCTTCTATGATCAGCGCGGGCGCGGCGCGACTCCCGCGCCGCCCGCCGCGAAGAATGCGCGCATCGAACACGACGCAGGCGACGTCGGCGCCATCCGCGAAGCGTTAGGCATCGCCCGCTGGGACCTGCTCGGACATTCGTGGGGCGGCGGCATCGCGCTCCTCGCCGCCGAGCGCGACCTCGCCGGCACGCGCTCGGTGGTCGCGGTCTGTCCGGTCGGTGCGACGAGCGCATGGATGCCCGCACTCGACGCGGCCGCGCTCGCCCGGCTTGGACCCGCCCAGCGCGCGGTGCTCGACCGGTATCCACCAGCCGCGCTCTCGAGCGACGACCCTAACGTGCAGAGCGGGCACTCCCGTGCCATCTACCCGGCCTGGTTCG
>JAICUE010000044.1 GCA_025936015.1 Gemmatimonadaceae bacterium | reverse complement strand
CGCGGAAATCGTTCAGCCGGCTGAAGGCGCGGATGAACGCGTCCTGCGTGAAGTCGCGCGCCAGCTCATCGCTGCCGGCAAACCTGAAGGCGAGTCGATAGATCCGATCGACGTGCGCGTCGTACAGCTCGCGCTCGGCGCTCGGGTCACCCGCTCTGGCGCGGGCGATCAGCGCGTCTTCCAAACGATCTCCGGCAGGGGGTGAGGCCACGGTCGTACCTGGTCGACGCTTGGGACAGGACCAGCCCGAAAAGGGTTGCGTGCCCGGGCGAGCGAGCTCGGCGGGATGTGTAAATTCGTCCTTCTTGCGCCAAATTCCAACGGAACATATGTTCTCGCCCCTCGGCCCGACGCAGAGCCGCGGTTCGCAGTGAAACACCCTCACCGCTGACGCGCGCTGTCGTTCGCGCGAGCGCGGCATACCTCCCCGACGACGGGGATCGCTCCCGACATCTCGTCGCGCGCACCACCGGTGCCGCGCGATTCCAGGTTACGCGCCGGCGTCCGCCGTCGCGTCTGTACCCTCAAGCATGACGAGGTACTACCGTGTCGCGTCGGTCCACTGGTTTCGCCCTGATCGCCGTCGTCGCCGGAGCTGCCGCCTGCTCCGACACCACCGTCGCCCCGACTGAACCGTCAAACGTCGCCCCATCGGCGTCGCTCCAGGAGACGAAGTGGAGCAACCCGAACGCGCACATCATGCCGCTCAAGGCGGCGGCGCAGGAGGCGCACAACACCGCGGGCGGCGGTGGCGGCGGCACCGGCATCTTCTATCATGGGGGACCTGTTCTCCAGAGCGGGACCAAGGTCGCCGCGGTGTACTGGGCAGCATCACCGATCTTCGCCGGCGGACCGGCCGCGGGTACCACGGGCGCCGGCTCGTCCGACGGCTCGCTGGTCGGCTTCTTCATGAGCCACCTCGGCGGGAGCCCCTACTTCAACATCAACTCGACGTACACCGACGGCTCCGGCCGGAGCATCGTGAACTCGGTGAGCTACACCCAGTTCTACGCGAACAACACCAGCGTCCCGGCGGCGGGTGCTTCGGTGTCCGACGCGCAGATGGTGGCGATGCTCCAGGCGGCGTTCGACGCCGGCAAGCTGACCTACGACGCGGGCACGCTCTACAACATCTTCACGGCGGCCAAGGTGAACCTCGGGGGCGGCTTCGGCTCCAGCTACTGCGCCTACCACACGCACGGTACGGTCACGATCGGCGGCGTGGCGAAGACGGTGCTCTATTCGGCGATGCCCTACAACAACACGTACCCCGGCACCTGCACCAACGGTACGGCCGCGCCTAACGGCGATCCGGGCGCCGACGCGCAGGTCAACACGCTGGCGCACGAGATCGAAGAGACGACGACCGACATGATGGGCACGGCGTGGTACGATCGCCGCGGCTACGAGAACGCCGACAAGTGCGCGTGGACGTGGGGCACGACCTACACCACCGCCAACGGCGGAGTCGCGAACATGAACATCGGCGGCAAGGATTTCCTCGTGCAGCGCAACTGGGTGAACGCGGGCTCGGGTGGCTGCGCGGTTTCGCACTGATTCGAGGTGGCTGCATGCAGTGCGGGCGCATCGGGACAGACCCGGTGCGCCCGCACTCGTTTTGCCTGCGATCATCTGGAACTCGTATTGCGTGCGACGCGAGCGATGACTCACCGCGAATGGTCGCAACTCGAGTTCGTGCGCTCTGTCGCTCGCGCCTTCGCGCTCCGGCTCGCGCTCGCCGCGCTCATCGCGGCGCCGATCGCGGTGCGCGCGCAGCACCCCCACTCCTCGGCGTGCGCGCCGCGCGGGAGCGTGAACGGCCCGGCCTTCATCGCGGGAAACAAGGCCGGCAATCTGCGGCGGAGCTGGACGAAGTTCTGGGCCGATGGTTCGACGCAGGTGGCGGGCGCGGCGCGGAGTGCGCCTGACCGCGCGATCGCCGACAGTGTCGCGGTGCTCGCCGAGTTCGCGCGGCGCTCGAGATTCTGGTCGAGAACGCCGGCGCCGATCACACGCCCGACGCGGAACCCCGACATGACGCGTCACTACGTCGAGGCGCACCTTCGCTGTGGAGCGAAGCGCTCGGTCTATCCCGCCGACGCGGAGCCCGCGGATTTCCACGAGCTGTTCACCCGCCTCGCGGCGGTCGCCAAGCTCACCTCGTCGCGCTGAGTGGGAACGCGGCACCGCTTCGCGCGCACGGTGTAACGATCAGCATGCGTCGAACCGTGTGGTACGTCTTCGTGGCAAGCGGCATTCTCATGCTCGCGGCGGCCGCGGCCGGCGCGCAGGATTCGAGCGCCACGCGCTCACACCCGCAAGTCTGCCTCGGCTTCGCCTTCGGTGGTTTCGTGCCGAAGCTCGATTGGGCAAAGGCCGGGCATGCGCCGATCCGGCCTGGCTCCGAGGAGCGCACGGCTGACGGGCGCGGTTGGGCGAGCGACCAGGCCCTGCCTAACGACAGCTCGCTCTACCTCTTTCCGGCCTGGTGGCCCGTCGGCATCTGGGTGCAGCTGTCGGCACGGCCCGCGGCAGACGACACGGTCAGCGGCGAGGCGACTGCGCTCGTCGCGCGCGGCGACATCGTGCCGCCGGTGGCCAAGGTAAAGGCGTGGCGGGTGCCCTGCGATCGTGCGGCGGTGTCATCCCCGCCGCGGCAGGCGGGGGACAGCGCCGCGCAGCGAGCGCGACGGCGTCCGTGATTTTTTTTCGCGCGGGACTGGAACCGAGCGGAATAGCCTGTGTATACTTCGCCGTTCGCCCCAATGTCCCACCGCAAAGCGAGGAGGTGATCCATTGTCTACTGACCTACGTACGGCGCGGATCGCCGGGAGCCGCTAAGGCTCTCTGCAGCGCAGACCGGCGTCTTCGCGCCGCTCGGTCAAGTATCGCCGGGAGTACTGTCCAGGGGACGGTGCTCCCGGCGGACGTTTAAGCCCAACGCACTCGGCATTCCGCCCCCGCACGGCAGGCTGGCATGGCGGCTGCCTTCCGCATCGCCGAAGTCTCCAACCCCACTTCCAGCTCGATGGAGGAACGGCATGCACCGCACTGCGAACCGCCTGATGATCGTTGCCATGGCAGCCGCGCTTGCCAGCACGGCGCAGGCCCAGACCCCGGCGACCACGGGCAACAATGCGAGCCCGGCCCAGGCCCAGACGACCAGCGGAAACCCTAACGGCAACACCGCCGGCACCCCGGCGGGCACCACGCAGGGAACGATGAGCGCCGGCGACACGAACGCGATGACGACCACCACCACGGCGACATCCACCGGCGACGTGAACAACGATCACGACGGCAGCGGCAAGGCCGGATGGTTCGGGCTGCTCGGCCTGCTCGGCCTCCTCGGCCTCCGTCGCCGCGGCCCCGACACGGTGACGCGCACGACGTACACCACCCCAGGAACGACTGGAACCACCGGCACGACGGGAACGACGGGCACCACCGGCCGGCTCTGACCGCCGCCGTTAGGCACCGATGTTGAAAACGCGGGCCGGGAAGATTCCCGGTCCGCGTTTGCTTTTCATCGGTCAGCCTGCGACCTGAGCCGCGCGACCATCGGGCCGATCGCCGAGATTACGCCGGCGTTGCCGTCGTGCAGCATCGCCGCGAGGATGTGCTTGCAGTCGCGATCGCGCCAGAGATAGTCGCCGCAATCGCAGCGCGGCCGCGCACCCGTCGCGCCAAGGTCCACCCAGTGCTCGCTCGAGCCCCCGGTGACCCGGAACCGGCGGATGTCGATCTTCTCCGCGACGAGCTGTACACCGCGCTCGAGGCGATCGAGATCGACGGCGAATGCGCCGGTCGATTTCATCGTGTCCATTTTTTTTGCTGCTCCCGTCCGTTCTGAATGATTCGCAAGCGCGCGGCTCGTCGTTTCCGACGAGCCTCGCGACATCGTTTTTCCAGCCCCTGTAGTACCCCGGCGTCACCTCCGGGTTCGCTGCCGGTCAATTGCGCCCCGCCTGTGTCAGCCGACGGTCAAGGCCGAATCCCCGGGCTGCGCAGCGATGTCGGACAGGTGTGCGGCGCGGCGAATCCGCCAGCCCACTCTCGAACGACATCCAGCTGGAGGCACCATGTCCACCCCCCTCGCCCGTCTCGCACTGTCAGGGCTCGCCGCACTGCTCGTCGGTGCGACTGCGTGTACAACGGCGGCGCCCTACGGATTTCACCGCGCCACCGCCGCGCCCTTCCCGACCCGCGAGCTGCTCGGCGAGGCGGAGATCGCCAATGCGCACGTCGCCGATGCGTACGATGCGATCTCGCACCTGCGTCCGACTTACCTCAGCTTCCAGCGGATGTCGACCGGCCACGAGCGCCGGCTCGTCTACCTCGACGGGCTGCTCATCGGTGACCTCGAAGCGCTCCACAGCGTGCCCGCGGCGCACATTCACGAGATCCGGCTGGTGACGCCCGTCAACGGCGGCTACGCATTACCGCTCAACAACTCGGGCGGCGCGATCCTGATCACGACGAAGGTCGAACGCCGCCGTTAGGCGCCTGACGGTGCGCGGAGCTAGACGCCCTCGAGCTCCGCGCGCCGGTCGATCGAGTGCTCGACCTCGGTGCCGAGCACGCCGTCCCACCGCGCCATCACGACTGTCGCCAGGCAATTGCCGACGACGTTGAGCGAGGTGCGCGCCATGTCCATGATCGCATCCACCCCGAGGATCACCGCGATCGCCTCGAGCGGGAGCTTGAACTGGGTCAGCGCGCCGGCGAGGATGACGAGCGATGCCCGCGGCACCGCGGCGACGCCCTTGCTCGTCAGCATGAGCGTTCCCATCATGATCAGCTGGTCGCGGAGCGGCATGTCGATGCCGGCCGCCTGTGCGGCGAACACCGATGCGACGGCGAGATAGAGCGTGCTGCCGTCGAGGTTGAACGAGTAGCCTGTCGGCATCACGAAGGCGACGATCCGCCGCGGGACGCCGATTGCTTCCATCTCCTGCATCGCGCGCGGCAGCGCTGCCTCCGACGACGCGGTCGTGAACGCGATGAGCCACGGCTCCTTGATCGCCCGGAGGAAGCGCCGCATCGGCACCTTCGTGAATATCGCGATCGGAAGGAGGACGAGCAGCACGAACGCGATCAGCGCGACATAGAGGGTGCCGACCATCTTCGCCAGGTTGACGAGCACGCCGAGCCCGCTGTGCCCGACGGTCACCGCGATGGCGCCACCGATGCCGAACGGCGCGAACGCCATCACGATCGCCACGAACTTGAACATCACCTCGGACAGCGCCTCGCAGAACGCGAGCATCGTCTCCTTCGGCTTCCCCTTCACGCGGGCCAGCGCGACCGCGAAGATGATCGAGAAGAAGACGATCTGCAGCACCTCGTTGTTCGCCCATGCCTCGGCGAAGCTCTGCGGCACCGTGTGCTCGAGCACTCCGGCGAGCGTCGGCTGCGTCTTCGGGATCGCCGCGACCGCACTCTCGTCGCCGCGCGACAGGTCGACCCCGACGCCCGGCTTCGCGATGTTCACCGCCGCGAGGCCGATCACCAGCGCGAGCGAGGTCGCCAGCTCGAAGTAGATGATCGAGCGGAGGGCGAGCCGTCCGACCTGCTTCATGTCGTCGCCGTGGCCGGCGATGCCGACGACCAGGGTGCCGAAGATCAGCGGCACCACCAGCGACTTGATCATCCGCAGGAAGATGTTCGACAGCACCCGCAGGTCGGACGCATGAAAGCCATGCGTCCCCGGCGCGTCGGGCCAGAGCACGCCGATCGCGATCCCGACGATCACCGAGACGATGATCCACTGCGTCTGCGTGACGCGCCGCAACCGCCCGAGCATGCCTAACGCTTCTCGATCGGCGCGGGGGGCTCGACGTCGACGGGCCCGGCTCCGCGGCGCAGCGTCGAGTTGCGATAGCCGTAAAGCGCGTAGACTACGATGCCGATCACCAGCCAGACCACGAACCGTTCCTTGGCGAGATACGGCAGCCCCTTCATCACGACCAGGCAGAGAATCGCACCGGCCGGGGCGACGAAGTAGACATACCGGACCCGGAAGGGACGCGGCCGGTCGCGATCCGTATGGCGCAGCACCATCACGCCGATGCAGACGAGAATGAAGGCGAACAGCGTTCCGATATTCGTCAGGTCGTACGTCTCGGCGGCGTCGCCAATCAGCGCCCAGCAGGCGACGACGGCCCCGGTGAGCAGCGTCGTCGCGTACGGGACCCGGTGCTTCGGATGGATGCGCGCAGCCCATTTCGGGAGCAATCCGTCACGCGCCATCGCGAAGAAGATGCGCGGCTGACCGTACTGGAAGACGAGCAGCACGGCCGCCATCGAGAAGACCGCGCCTAACGCGACGATTTTGGCGATGCTCGTCAGTCCGGTCGCATTCAGCGCGTACGCGAGTGGGTCAGCCGCGCGACCGAGGTCGCCGTATGGCACCATCCCCGTCAGCACCGCGCCGACGATGATGTAGATGATCGTGCAGATCGCGAGGCCGCCGAGGATTCCGATCGGAAGGTTTCGCTGCGGATTCTTCGTCTCTTCGGCCGCCGTGGAAATCGCGTCGAAGCCAATGTAGGCGAAGAAGACGATCGCCGCCCCCTGGTGAATTCCCGTGAATCCGTTAGGCGCGAACGGGTGGTAGTTCGCGGTGTTGATGTGAGTCGCACCGACGATGATGAAGAGCGCGAGCACCACCAGCTTCACCGCAACCATGATGTTGTTCGCCCGGGCGCTTTCGCGGACGCCGTGGAGCAACAGCCAGGTGATGAAGGCGACGATCGCGAACGCCGGCACGTTGACGAGAATCGGAATCCCGGCGACGTGCGGTGCCGAGTCGAGCAGCCCGTGTACTGCCGGGTCGCTGCTCAGGAGCGCGGTGCGGTAACCGGTCGTCAGCCACGACGGAAACGCGACCCACCCGTTGAGCAGCGATTTCAGGTAGTCTCCCCACGAGATCGCGACCGCGACGTTGCCAACCGCGTACTCGAGGATGAGGTCCCACCCGATCAGCCACGCGACGAACTCGCCTAACGTTGCGTACGAATAGGCGTACGCGCTCCCTGCCTGGGGGATCATCGATGCCAGCTCGGCGTAGCAGAGGCCGGCCAGGGCACAGCAGACACCGAGGAGCAGGAACGACACGACCAGTGCCGGGCCCGCACCGACGCGGATAACCTCGCCATGCGGGCCGAGCTGCCCGGCCGCCGCCGAGCCGATCGAGCCGAAGATGCCGGCGCCAATTACCGCGCCAATCGCCAGCATGATCAGGTCGCCGGCGCCTAACGCGCGCTTGAGGCCCTCCGGATTCTCGCCCTCTGCGATGAGGGCGGCGATCGGCTTCCGGGAAAATAGCCCCTTCATCAGATGAACAGCGGCGCGAGCACCAGCGTGATCGTGCTGAGCAGCTTGATCAGCACGTGCAGCGACGGGCCCGCCGTGTCCTTGAACGGATCGCCGACCGTGTCACCGACCACCGCCGCCTTGTGCGCATCCGAGCGCTTCCCGCCGTAGACCCCCGTCTCGATGTACTTCTTCGCGTTGTCCCACGCGCCGCCGCCGTTGTTGAGGAAGCCGGCCATCAGGATCCCGGCGATCGTGCCCACCATCAGCAGCGCGGCAACGGCCTCGGCGCCGAGATACTCGTTGTGCGGGGCGAAATGCTTGAACGACAGCCCGACGACGATCGGGAACAGGACGACGAGCGCACCGGGGAGCACCATCGCCTTCAACGCGCCGACGGTGACGATGTCGACGCAGCGGCCGTAGTCGGGCATGTCGGTTCCCTGCATGATCCCCGGCTTCTCGCGGAACTGGCGACGCACCTCGGTGATCACGCTCGACGCCGCCTTGCGGACCGCGGTCATCGCCAGCGACGAGAACCAGAACACGAGCATCGCGCCGAGCAGGCCGGCGACGAACACCGCGGGCTTCGACAGGTCGACGTGCAGCGCCTGACCGGTGTAGTTGCGCACCTCGTCGAGGTACGCGCTGAAGAGCAGGAACGCCGCGAGCGCCGCCGAGCCGATCGCGTAGCCCTTGGTGAGTGCCTTCGTCGTGTTCCCGACCGAGTCGAGGCGGTCGGTCTTGTCGCGGACGCTTTCCGGCTGCCGCGACATCTCGACGATGCCGCCGGCGTTGTCGGTGATCGGTCCGAAGACGTCCATCGCCAGGATGTAGCCGCAGGTGCCGAGCATCCCCATCGTCGCGGCCGCGGTGCCGAACAACCCGCCGATCGGCTCGCCGGCCGCGTTCAGCAGCCCGCTGCTGTTGCCTAACGCGTAGCTGGCGATGATCGCGATGCCGATCACGATCACCGGCATCACCGTGCTCTCCATCCCGACCGCGAGGCCGGCGATGATGTTGGTGGCCGGCCCGGTCTGGCTCGCCTCGGCGATCCCCAGCACCGGGCGGTAGCGATACTCGGTGTAGTACTGGGTGATGAAGACGAACGCGATCGAGGTCGCGATGCCGATCAGCCCGCAGGCGAAGTAGTGCCACCAGGCGTCCGGCGCGCTCGCCGGGTTGAGCAGCCAGCGCGTCGCGAAGAAGAAGGCGACCGTGACGAGCGCCGCAGTCACGTAGTACCCGCGATTCAGCGCGGCCATCGGATCGGCGTCTTCCTTCGTGCTCACCGTCATGACCCCGACGATCGAGCACACCAGGCCTAACGCCATGATCACCAGCGGGAACAGGATGCCGTTGACGCCGAACCGCTCGTAGAGCAGGACGCCGAGGATCATCGCGCCGATGTTCTCGGCGGCGGTCGACTCGAACAGGTCGGCGCCGCGACCGGCGCAGTCGCCGACGTTGTCGCCGACCAGATCGGCGATCACCGCCGGGTTGCGCGGGTCGTCCTCGGGAATTCCAGCTTCGACCTTGCCGACGAGATCAGCACCGACGTCGGCGGCCTTCGTGTAGATGCCGCCGCCGAGCTGGGCGAACAGCGCGACGAACGACGCGCCGAAGCCGTAGCCGACGATCAGATACGGGATGTGCTTCGCCCAGATGTCGCCTTCGCCGAGCACCGGGGGGAACTCGTTGAGCAGCGCAAAGAGTCCGCCGACGCCGAGAAGGCTCATCGCGACGGTAAAGAGGCCGGACACCGCTCCGCCGCGCAGCGCGGTCTGGAGCGCGCCATTGAGTGACGTCATCGCCGCCGACGCGACGCGGATGTTCGCGCGGATCGAGATCCACATCCCCATGAAGCCGGCAATTCCCGAGCTGATCGCGCCGAGCAGGAACGAGCCGGTAACGTAGAGCGCGAGCGTCTTCGCGCTGCTGACCGGATCGTGCTCGGTGGTGGCGCGGAAGAATCCATAGCCGACGCCGATGAGGATCGCGACGACGATCGCGAGCAGCGCGATCGTCTTGTACTGGCGCGCGAGATACGCTTCGGCGCCCTGCTGAATTGCGTCGGAGATGCGCTGCATCTCTGGGGTGCCGCGCCCGCGCGCGAGCACCCAGCGGGCGAGCCACACGGCGAACAACAGCGCGAACGCGCTGCATCCGAGGACGATCCAGAGCAGGGTCGACTGCGAAGAAGTCATGATACTGGTGAAGAGGAGTGAAGCGGCGCGCGTCAGGCGCGCCCGTGAGGTACTCGCGCCGGCCCGCGTCCCTCGACGCTGCGCCAGAGGAAGTACACCGGTACACCGATCAGCACGAGCACGAGGCCGGAGAAGGCCTGTGTGCGCGTCTTGTCGGCAATGAGAAGCACGATCGCGACGGCCGCCGCGAGGAGGATGTATAACGCCGGAAGCACCGGATAGCCTACTGCCCGGTACGGTCGCGGAGCGTCAGGCAGCCGGCGCCGGAGGATGAACAGTCCGGCGATCGTCGCGACATAGAACAGGAGCGCGGCGAAGATGACGAAGTCGAGGAGCTGGTTGTACGTCCCCGTCAGGCAGAGGATGCTCGTCCAGATCGACTGCGCGATCAGGCCGGCCGCGGGGACGTGCTTCGCGTTGAGCGTCCCGACGCGGCGGAAGAACAGGCGGTCACGGGCCATCGCCCAGTAGACGCGCGCACCGGCGAGAATGAGCCCGTTGTTGCAGCCGAAGGTCGAGATCAGGATCGCGATTGCCATGATCGCCGCGCCGTAGCCACTGAAGATCGTCTCGGCGACCGCGGTGCCGACGCGGTCCTGCGTCGCGTACATGATCCCGCGCTGGATGACGTCGGCCCCGTTAGGGTCGCCGTGCAACGGGAGCACGGAGAGGTAGGCGAAGTTGGCGATGATGTACAGGACGCAGACGAGTCCCGTGCCGAAGAACAGCGCGCGCGGGAGGTTGCGCTGCGGGTTTTTCACTTCGGCGGCGGCGAAGGTCACGTTGTTCCACGCGTCGCTCGAGAAGAGCGACCCGACCATCGCCGCGCCGAAGGCGAGGACGAAGGCGCCGGTGATCCCCGACGCACCACCGAAATTCCCGGCGCCGAAGTTCGCGTGCAATGCGATCGCGTTCCGCCCGACGGTGAGCCCGAGGATGATCAGGCCGGCGAGGGCGAGCGTCTTCACCGTCGTCAGCGTGGTCTGGACGAACTTCCCCTCGCGCACGCCGCGCAGGTTCACCCAGGTCAGCACCCAGATCATGATCAGCGCGATCAGCCGCTGCGGGGTGAGTCCGAGCTGCACGCTCTGCGTCG
Source organism: Gemmatimonadaceae bacterium (assembly GCA_025936015.1). GTDB lineage: Bacteria > Gemmatimonadota > Gemmatimonadetes > Gemmatimonadales > Gemmatimonadaceae > JABFXC01. The sequence continues at coordinate 666 of JAICUE010000044.1, read as the reverse complement.
CCGCGTCGTGGCAGCCTAACGCTGCGGAGCAGACGTCACCCTGCGGAAACCACCCGTAGCGCACCGGTGAGATCGCCGGCCAGAGCACGCCAAGGAACTTGCCGAAGGCGACGGCGACGGCGGCGATGGTGCCGGTCTGGATCACGACGAACAGCGTCCATCCGTACAGAAAGCCCATGAGGGGACCCATGGACTCCCGGAGGAAAACGTACTGGCCGCCGGCCTTCGGGTACATCGCCGCAAGCTCGCCGTAGGCAAGCGCAGCGAGGACCGTCATCACGCCGGAGAGGATCCAGGCCATGATCAGCCAGAAGGGCGACTGGACCTGGCGCGCGATGTCCGCTGAGACGAGAAAGATCCCGGAACCGATCATCGAGCCGGCCACGAGCATCGTCGCGTCGGTCAACGTCAGTGCCTTCACGAATTCGGGCTGCGTGTCGGTCACCGCGTCGGGCGCGGCGGCTACGCTGCTCATCCAGGATCCCCTGATTTCTGGCGGAGCGTCAGCGGCGGGAAGGCGATGCCGCGACGCGGTTTACGGTCGCGTCAATGTACTGATGGCGGCTGAGGTTGGCCAGAGCGAAGGGCAGGGGCGATCGGAGCGGAATTGAGCACGCCCGGCCGGTTACTACAGCTCGTACTCGATCTGCGCCGTCGCGCGAATCG
>JAICUE010000036.1 GCA_025936015.1 Gemmatimonadaceae bacterium | reverse complement strand
TTGTGTTTGTGGGGGTTTTTCTCTTTGGGGGGGCGGCGCCCTCTGGCCCGCCCCCCCCCTTCTCTTTTCAATGAGTGACGCCGTGCGCTCGGAGTTCAACAGGGCGATGAGAGATGAGAGAGGCTCCGATCAAGAGCGAAGAGATGAGAGACGAAAAGACGATGGGGTTACCGGCACACCCGTCACGTCACTCTTCGCGAGAGCGGGCCATCCAGTCGGCGGGCTTGTCGCGTTCGCGGCGAATCATCGTCAGCAGGAGTCTCGTGAGGCTGAGAAGATTGGACATTCTCGCCTCGCTGGTCTCGGCGCCGATCGCTTGGCGAATGGTGATGTACCAGGCCCGCGTCTCGCCGACCGATCCGAGAGCATACTCGTAGTACCGCACGCGGTCTTTCGCGGATCGCCTCCCGTACCCTTCAGCGATCTGCGCGGCGACCGATGCTGCGGATCGCATCAGCTGTCCCGCGACAAGGGCGCCTCTCGGATCGCGAATCAGGATCTCCGCGTCGGACCACGCGCTTGCCCCAGCGAACAGCCCGAGCCGGTACGCTTCCACCTTCCACGTCGGGTCGCTCTTCACCGCCACCGACGCGGTAGCCTCCCACTCGTCGTAGGTCATTGGCCGACAATAGCAGAGCAGCGGCCGGCTGCGTTATCGGAAACGCGCGGGGCGAACCAAAACCAGCCCGTGTGCCGGTAACCCAATCGTCCTTTCGTCTCTCATCTCTCCTCTCTCGATCGGAGTCTCTCTCATCTCTCATCGCCGTGTTGAAGCGAGACCGCGCCGCGTCTCTCCTCTCCGTTGAACCCAATGCCCACATCGGGTTAACTTTCTTCAACGAGAGACATTTCTCCTCGCACTCGAAAAAATCGGACTCATGGCAAGCTTCGACGTACTCTTCCTCGGCGGCGGTCCCGCCGGCTACGTCGGCGCGATCCGCGCCGCCCAGCTCGGCTTCTCCGTCGGCGTCATCGAACGCGAAGGTCTTGGCGGCACCTGCGTACTCTGGGGATGCATCCCGGCGAAGGCGCTGCTCGAGGCTTCCTCGATGGCCACGCACATCAAGCACGCGGCCGAGTTCGGCGTCAACGTCGGCGACGTCAAACTCGACTTCGGCGTCGCGATGAAGCGCTCGCGCGCGGTCAGCAACCAGAACTCCAAGGGCGTCGAGTTCCTCTTCAAGAAGAACAAGATCACCTGGATCAAGGCTGAGGGGCGAGTCACGGGAAAGAACCAGGTTACCGTGAAGAACGCCGACGGCAAGGAAGAGAAGCACGACGCGAAGAAGGCGCTCGTCATCTCCACCGGCTCGCGCGTGAAGGGGCTGCCGCAGGCCGGGCTCGAGCTGAACAAGACGACCGTCATCTCTTCCGACGAGGCGCTCATCCTCGAGCAGGCGCCGAAGTCGATCATCATCGTCGGTGCCGGCGCCGTCGGCTGCGAGTTCGCCGACGTCTTCAACGCCTTCGGGAGCGAGGTCACGCTCGTCGAGGTCGCGCCTAACGTTCTCCCGGTCGAGGACATCGATTCGTCGAAGGAGGTCGAGCGCAGCTTCAAGAAGCGCGGGATCAAGGTCCTCACCGGCGCGAAGATCGGCAACGTCAAGGTCGGGAAGAACTCCGTCTCGATGACGATCGACGCCGGCGGCACCAAGACCGACGTCACCGCCGACAAGGTGCTCGTCGCCGCCGGCCGCGCCGCGAACATCGAGAACATCGGGCTGAAGGAAGTCGGCGTGCAGCTCACCGATCGCGGCTTCGTCAAGATCGACAAGAAGATGCAGACGTCCGTGCCGGGGATCTACGCGATCGGCGATGTCGCCGGACCACCGATGCTCGCGCACAAGGGCGAGCGCGAGGGGATGGTGTTCGCCGAGTATCTCGCCGGCAAGCACGCGCACGACATGGACTACAACAACATTCCCGGCTGCACCTACTGCCACCCGGAAGTCGCGTCGATCGGGCTCACCGAACAGGCGTGCAAGGAGAAGAAGCTCGACTACAAAGTCGGCAAGTTTCCCTTCTCGGCGAACGGCCGTGCGCGGACCTCGGGCGAGACCGAAGGGTTCGTCAAGATCATTCGCGACGCGAAGTACGGCGAGATCCTCGGCGCGCACATCGTCGGCGCCCACGCGACCGAGATGATTCACGAGCTCGTCGTCGCGCGCACCAACGAGTTCACCGTCGAGGAAGTCGATCTTGCGATTCACGCGCATCCGACGCTGTCCGAGGCGATCGCCGAGGCCTCGCTCGACTCGTTAGGCAGGATGATCCACGCCTGACGGCCGAGACGCCGTCCCGCGACATGCCCGATCGAACGCGACAGCTCAAGATCGTCCGGCTCGGCGTGATGGCGTACGCCGAGGCGCTCGAGCTGCAGCGTGCGGCGGCTCGTGCGCGGATCAGCGGGGCGATTCCGCAGGAGCTGTTGCTATTCGTCGAGCACCCGCCGGTTGTGACGATGGGCCGGACCGCGAAGCGTGAGCACCTCACGACCTCGGCCGAGCTCCTCGCGGCGCGCGGTGTCGAGCTGTTCGAGGTCGAGCGCGGGGGCGACGTGACGTACCACGGCCCCGGACAGCTCGTCGGCTACCCGATCGTCGACCTCAAGCGCCACAAGCGGGACCTCCACTGGTACCTCCGCCAGGTCGAGGAAGCACTCATCGTCGCGATCGGTGAACGCGGGATCGTTGGTGAGAGAAGCGCTGGCTACACCGGAGTCTGGACGCGCGGGCTCGCCGGCGGGCCGAGTCACGCGCCGCGCAAGATCACGTCGATCGGAGTGCACGCCCGCGACTGGGTGACATGGCACGGCTTCGCGCTCAACGTGACGACCGAGCTCTCGTACTTCGACCTGATCGTTCCCTGCGGAATCTCCGGCGTCGACATGACGTCGATGGCCCGCGAGCTCGGTGACGCTGTGACGATGCGCGACGCGGAGGACGCCGCAGCGCGCGCATTCGGGACCGTGTTCGACCTCGAGCCGGTCGAGGCCGCGGTCGGGTCGCTGGACCTCGGCGCTGCCGCCGGCTGACGCGCGCGGCGCGCCTGCCTAACGCGCTGGCGGCGGCGCCGGGGCGATGTGCTCGAGCAGGGACCGCAGCGCGCCGTAGTCCACCTTCGAGTTGTGCCGGCGGTCCAGGGGGATTTTCACGTCGGCGATGATGCGGTCGAGCTGTGCCCAACGCAGCCCGTCGGCAAGTATCCCACGATCGCGAGCCGTGAGCGGCCCTTCCACCAGCAGGATCCGCTCGCCGTCGCGACCGGCGAGCACGCTGCGCCGCGCCGGCAACAGCAATCGCGCCGCGCACTCCACCGCGAATGGGTGCAGCTCCCCGCGCGAATCGACGATCGCCGCTGAAACTCGGCCGAGGAGCCAGAGCCTGCCGCGAGCGTCGAAGTAGCCCGCGTCTCCAGTGCGGTGCCACAGCGTGCCGTCGACGTGGATTTTCGTCTCGCTGTCGCCGCGTCCGTGCAGATAACCCGGCACGACGTGCGGCCCGCTGACGACGATCTCGCCGCGAGTACCCGCAGCGCACGCCTCCGAGGCTCGCAGCACCCGTTCGATTTCGCTGGGCGCCTCGACGTTCACCGGTACGATTCGGGCACGCACCTCCGCCACCGGTTTGCCAGCGAGCAGCCCGGCTCCGGCGCGCATCGCGCATGATTCCGCTTCGCCGACCTCCGCGCTCGAGACATGCGCGATCGGCTCAGCCTCCGTCGATCCGTAGACGGCAATGACTGGCACGCCAGTCAGCGTTGCCGCTCGCTCGATCAGGTCGGGAAACACCGGCCCCCCACCCGTCACGACCTTCACCCCGCCTAACGCGCCGTAGCTGCCGTTGCCCGCACCATCCACGAGGCGCTCGACCAACGCCGGCGACGCGGTGATCCGCTGCACGCGATGCCGCATGACCTGATCCAGGATCGGGCCTGCATCCATCGCTCCCGGACGTTGCAGCGAGCCGCGCGGGATCGCCGACGTCGCGCCGACGCCCAGGTTCCGCAGCACGACGATCGGCAGCGAGACGAGATCCGTTTCGCCGGCAGCGGCGGCGACGCTGCCTAACGCTGCGTGCTGCGCGGCCAGCACTCCATGGGTCCGTACCGCTCCCTTGGCGATTCCAGTGCTTCCGCTCGTATAGGTCACCAGCGCCGGCGTCGCGCCGCCCACCGATGCGACGTCCTCGCGCCGGCCCTGCGGCGTTGCCTGGTCGAGACGGGTGGCGCCTAACGCCAAACGCGCGGTCGTCAGCTTCGCCGCGATTCGCCGCAGCGGCGCGCTGGCCATCACGAACAGCATTGCGCGCCCGCTGGCGAACAGCGCCGCCGGCGGGAGCTCACGGCACGCGACCGCGAGTGTTTCCCTCCCCGCGGACGGGTCCACGAACAGCGCGATCGCGCCAAGCCTGAAGATCGCGATGATCACCGCGTACAACTCCGCCGTCGCCGGGTGGAGCAGCAGCACCGGCGCGCCCGCCGTGATCCCCCGATTGGCCAGCAGCGTCGCGATCCGGGCTGATTTGTCTTCCAGCTCGGCGTACGTCGTGAGCCGATCGCGCCCGGCGGCGCGATCGATCAGGGCGACGGCATCCGGACTCTGCCTCGCCTGCGCGAGGAACAGCTCGACGACATTCGCCATTGCGCGCGCTCAGAGCTCGCGCACGCGTCGCTCGAACAGCGCGTAGCGCCGGATCTCGTGCGCGATACGCTTGCTCAGCGCGCGCGACCGATCGTTCGAGACGTGCATCAGCGCATGGATCACCCGCGTGAAGCCAAGCCGCTGCGCCTCGGCGTGCGTCCGGTCGGCGAGCACTCCACCGAGTCCCGTGTATCCCGGGAGCACGGCGAACGTCTTCAGCACTGCCGTGCGTAGCGGGCGCCCGCCCGCTGGTTCGTTCATGTCCGGGACGCAGAAGCAGAACCCGACGGGAATCCCGTCGTGTTCGGCGATCGTGACGAGCGACGGAACGACCACGGATTTCACCGCCGCGTACTGCGCGACGAAATCATCTTCGCTGATCGGCGTGTAGAGATAGGCGCCGGCGAAGCTCACTCGCGCGACCGCGTAGATCCGGCGAAGTTCAGCGTCGTAATCGTCGAGCCGCAACTCGCGAAGTCGCACCCCGCGATCGATGATGGCCCGCGCCTTGGCTGCGCCCGTCGGATCGACTCGCGCCAGGTCGTCGTTCACCGACGAGACGTATTCGCTGTGGATCCGCCATCCCGCGTCCGCGAACCAGCGCGGCCACTCCGGAGGATTCGTCGGCTCGAGGAAGAACGGTGGTTCGCTCCCGCGATCCACCACCAGGCGATATTTCCGCCAGCTGTTGCCGTCCATCGGACCGACGGCGATCGTTGCGCCGCGCGATCGCAGCGCGGCGCAGGCGATGTCGAGGACCAATCGCGCCGCCTCCCTGCTCTCCGCGGCGAAGTGGCCGACCGCACCGAGCGATTCTCCCGGCAGCGGCGGTGCCGACGTCCACCACGCCGATGCCCGCGCGACGACCGCGTTGCCATTCGTCGCCACCCACGTTGCGTCGGGGCGCTCGGCAACTACCTCGGCGGGCGTCAGGCGCGGCCACGCCGCGGGCTGTTCGAGCTGATCGAGCATCTCCGGGCGCTCGAGTGCGGACACGCGCAACGTCTCGCTCACGGAACGAGCAGCGCGCCGAGCGCCGCGGTCGCGAGCCCTATCGTTGCCTGCCGTGCCCAGTCGTGCGCGCGGCCCGGCGCGCCGCATGGGACGAGCAGCACGTAGCCTGCCGCTCCGGCCAGCAGCACCGGGAGGGCGAAGAGCGTCCGGCCAGGCGCCCCCGCACCGCCAACGAGCAGATACGGCAGCAGCAGTACGAGCCAGCCGACGACGCTGCTCGTCGGCACGGATATCCGCGCAGCCGTAGCCGGTCTCACTACCCGGAACCATGTGACCCCGACGAAGGCGAGGTTCGCCGCAAGCGTCAAGGTGTACGCGTAGTACGCGGCGTCCTCGCCGAGTCGCGGCGCCAGGGCGAGCCAGAGCAGTGCCGATCCGGGGACGGCGAGCACCGCGCTCAATCGGTGCGGCCGCGCGCGAACCTGCTCCACACGCGGCCAGAGCGCCGTGTAGCTGATGAAGAACAGCAGCGGCGGCACCAGCCAGCGCCATCCGCCTAACGTCCAGGTCAGGTAACCGATCAGCACCGCCGCGAGCGCCGCGCCGTCACTCAACGTGCGCCGCCGCCGCAGCGCGACCACTACCACGAAGATCGCGATCGTCATCGCGAGCACGACCGACAGCGCCCGGGCCGGCATGCCGATGTAGCCGCGCAGCAGGAAGAAGCCGCCTACCGGGATGAACAGGTTGTCGAGCCCGCGCCATGCGACGGCCTCGAGCAGCATGACGAGGAACCCGAATGTCAGCGCGATCAGCAGGCATTCCGCCCGACCAACGCCGGTGAAGAGCAGCAGCGGCACGTGCGCCGAGAAAAATGCGATCAAGAAGAATGCAACCGACCCTTCAGCGCTCTTCTCTCCACCTTCCAGCGTGCCGTAACGGAGCCGCCCGTACCGCGTACCGATCAGTGCCGCGAACGCGTCAGCGATCGCGAGCGTCAGCACGGGAATCACGTAGAGAACGGTGTTTCCCCGCGCCAGCCGGAAAACCATCGCAATCGCGACGGGAAACCAGAGGTCCCCTTCCGATAGCCGGTGCACTCCGTGCACGACGGTCCCGAGGTTTGTTCGCGCCCACGGCGCGAATCGCAGCAGCAGGAGCACGCCGAGGGTCAGCGCCGCGATCGCGAGTACCGGCGCCATGCTCCGGAAGAACCACGGATACGCCAGCGCACTCGCGCCTAACGCGATGTGCATCCCCTTCCGCAGCAGCTCGCCGTGCGCCCCCGTGCGCCCGGCGAGGGCGCGCAACAGGATGAGCACGAGCAGAAGCGATGTCGCGATTGTCGCGGTCGCGAGCCATTCACGCGTCGTCGTCATCGCACCTCGTCGACGTGGAACGCGGAGTAGAAGAATGCCTTGTCCCGCGCGAACAGCGCGTCGGACTCCGCGCGGCGCGTCAGCACGTCAGGCATCAGCGCTGCGCCGCTGCGCGGAACGATCATGTTCCAGTACGCCATCCGCGCGCCCTTCGCCAACCGCGGGAGCAGCGCCGAGAGCAGCGCGCGATGCGCGTCACTCGACATGTACTCGAAGATGTTGCTGAAGTTGATCCGATCGACGCGCTCGACATCGCCGCGCCCGAGCACTTCCTCCATCGGGAGACAGTGCCACTCGAGTCGGTCGAGTCCCGCGCGAATCGTCTCGAAGTGCTCGGCCCGCAACGCGTGCGGCAACGCGCCGTCGTGGGTACCGGTCGTGATCCAGCGAAGGTAGGGATTCGCAGCTGGAGAGAGTACGGTCAACGCGTGGCGCACGCGGCCCATCAGGTGATCGGCAACGCTCCTTTCCGCATACCTGAAGAAGCTCGGGTCGCGACCGAGCCGGCCCAGCGTGAACTCCGAGAAGAATATGCGAAACAGTGCACGCCAGGCGCGCGTGTCCCACTTCTCCTCGTAGAAGTGACGTCGTTCGTCCGGGTCGCGATGCGCGAACAGCGCGTCCACCGTCGGCCCGCGATGGACGAGCGGCAGCAATAACCGCCGGAATATCGCGAAGTAGCGCTCGAACTTCCCCGCGCCGCCGATCCCTGCACGCACGGCATCGGGCCGCGCGTCCCAGTACCGGCGCGCGTAATCCGACAGCCCTGGCCGGCACCGCGCGTACAGCGACTGACGGCCCGCACTCGGCCGCGACCCGACCAGCTCGAGCAGCTCGGTGTGGCCTAACGTTCGATACGCGGCGACCCGCAGCTCCAATGCCGCGATCTGCGTCGGGTTCAGGTCCACCGCGATGACCCGCGCCGGCGACCGCGTCAGCAGGGAGAGCGTGTTGTCCCCGGCGCTCGCGATCGAGAGGCAGACGTCTCCCGGCTGCACGTCGAGCCCGTCGACGAGGATGTCCGCGTCCTCCCAGCACTGAGCGTAGCGAAGGATCGTGAACGGCGATGCGCTTGCGTCAGGCGGCATCGTCTGCCTCACCTTCCTTGGCGGCCGCGATCCTGCGTACCGCCCCGGTGCGACCGTCCATCTCGACGACGTCGCCGGTGGCGAGCCACCGCGTCAGTCCGGCGATCGACACCACCGCCGGAATCCCCAGCTCGCGGGCGACGATCGCCGAATGCGAGAGCAGGCTCCCGCGCTCGACCAGCAGCCCAGCGGCCGCTGGAAAGAGCATCACCCACCCGGGATCGGTTCGCTGCGCGACGAGGATCTCTCCCGGCCGGAGACCTGCGTCGCGCGGGTCGCGGACGACACGCACCGTCCCCCGCACGATGCCGGGGTAGCAGCCGGTACCCGTCCGCGTCTCGCTCTCCTCGCCGACCGCAGCCGTCGGAGCAGCCGCGCGCTCCCACTGCCGCGCCTGATGCACCATCCCCCGGGTCTCGAATCGGTCGGGGGGCGCTTCACTCGCCTCGTACTTCGCGAACTCGTTCCGCCGTGCATCGACGAGCGCTCGCAGGTTGATGCTCGTCGCCGTGCCGTCGACCGCGCCTAACGCTTCGTCCGTCTCCAGCCAGAAGACGTCGCGTGCCTCGGCGAGCATCCCCATCGCGGTAAACCGCTTCCCGAGCTCGAGGAAGATCCGCCGCACCCGGCCGAACACGCGCGTGCGCTCGAAGCGAAGGTTCTCACGGTCGCGCACCCGCGCCCGTGCCTGCGCGAGCACGCGCCGGAACACCCACCGCCGCAGCGGACGGCCGCGCAGCGCCGCGAGTGCTCGACGCTCGGCTGCGCCGCGCAGCTCGACCCGCTCTAAGGGTGCGCGCGTCGCCGCCGATGCTGCCGCGCGACCGATCGCGTCGAGCAACAGCGTCGGGTCATCCTCGAGCGTCTCGGTTTCGAGCTTGAGCTCGTCGAGACACCGGTCGCCGAACCGCGCGACGTACTCGTCATAACGCTCCGCCAGCGCCGGCATGCGCCTGACCGCGTCAAGCGCGACGTCGACATTCCCCGCGTTCAGTGCGCGCACGGCGATTTTTTCGGTTGCGGCGATCGCGCCCATCTCGAGAATCCTTCGCGCCGGCTCGGCGCTGATGATCGCCCCATCGCCGGCGACGAGGTCGTTCTGCAGCGTCCCGGCAGCGTCGCCGCACCACTTCGCCGCCAGCTTCCCGAGCGCGCCGAAGTGGATCATCGCGAAGAAATCATTGAGCAGCGGCGCGTCCCAGTTCCGCAGCAGCTCGCGCTCGAGCGTTCGGTAGTGTGCGACCAGCTCGTCCGGACGCATCTCCGCGAGCGTCACCCCGCCACCCGCAAGCGCGCGATCGAGCCGCACGTGAAAGTCGCGCACCGCTCGATCGATGGTCATGTTCGCTCGGACCAGCCGCCAGCCCATTCGCGCAACCCCTGACGCGTCGCGCCACCGCGCCGCGCGCGAGGACGCGGCCAGCTCCGCCGCCACCGCCTCCGGCAGCCCCTCGCGTACTCCCATCATCTGCTCCATGAATCCCCGATTCAGGCGAAACCCCGGGAGCAGCGCCAGCGCGCGATACCAGCTGTACAGGTTGTAGTAGATCCGCCCCCTCACCAGGCCGATCATCCGGCGGAGCGAATCGCCGTTTTCGTCGATCGTCGCCGCCGGAACTCCGATGATCGCGAGGAACTGCCGATACACCTCCTCGTAGACATACCGCGCGAACGAGTAGGTGAGCGGTGTCGTCACCCCGCCGTAGCTCTCGGCGATGTTGCTGTTGTCCCACAGCGCCGCTGGTCCGTCAGGATCGCCTAACGCGACGAGCGACGTGATCGGCCGCGACTGCAGCAGGTACAGCTCCTCGCCGGCCATCGCCCACTCGATGTCCTGCGGCGCACCGAAGTGCAGCGCGGCGCGACGTGCCAACGCCGCGACGTCACGGGCCTCGCTGTCACTGAGTACCGCTCGTTGCGCGTCATCCGCCGGCACCGGCACCTCGACGACGTCGCCGCCCGCCGAGCGCCGGTGCGCGATCCGCTTGATCGCGGTGACCCGCTCGACGATCTCGCCCGCCCGCTCGACGACGATCGTGTCCGCGTCGTCCGCACCGGACACCAGCGCCGTGCCCAACCCGAACGTCGCCGCCACCACGCATCGGCCACGTCGTCCGCTCACCGGGTCCGCGCTGAACGCGACCCCCGACTTCTCCGCGTTCACCATTCGCTGCACGAGCACCGCTGGCATCGCTGTGCCCGCGATCCGCCGCTCGGCCCGATACGCGGCGACTCGCGCCGCTGCCGCCGAGCTCCAGACGTCGCGCACCCGCGCTGGTACGTCGGCATGCTCGACGAACAGAAAGCTCTCGAGCTGCCCGGCGTACGAGTGCTCCATCCCATCCTCGCCCGCAGCCGAGGATCGCACCGCGACCGGCTCGCCGTCAGGCGCGAGCCGCCGCAGCGCTGCGGCAACATCCCGCTCCCATCCATCGCCTGACGCGGCCCGCGGCGCGACCACGAACCATTCCGGGATTGGCAATCCGAATCGTCGCAGCGCTCGCAGCGCTGCCGCCTTGCCGCCAAGCTCCTCCGCCCGCGCGCCATCCTCGGGCCAGATCACCACGCCGCTCATCCGGCGCCGACGAGCACGGGGATCACGCCGACGAGGAGGTACATTGCCAGCGTCCACACTCCGGCGAGCGGCTCGATCCACCGCGCGCGCGCCCGCGTCGGCCGCGTCGCGAACGCGGTTGCGGCCACGGCCGAGATCACCCACACGCCACCCAGTCCGGCGAGCACGATCCGCCCACTCCCGAGCGGGCGAGCAGCGAGTACCGCGCTGCCTAACGCGACCGCCATCGTCACCACCCACGCGCTGGCCGCGCCCGTCCTTCCCCACAGCACGGTGTACGTCTCGACACCAGCTTCCTCCGTTTCCGGCGCGCGGATCTTCCGGCCGATCTCGACGACCATCCCGTTGAAGAAGCTCGCGACGAGAAACCACCGCAACCCCGTCGCGACCGAAGCGCCCGCCGGCACCCAGTCGCACGCCGTCGCATAGAAGTCGATCAGCGGCATGATCAGCATGTGCGTCCACAGGACGGTCACCGGCCGCTTGCGCAGCCAGTCGCGAACGAAGAATTCCTTCGACATCAGCGCCATGTATCCCCACGCCACGACCAGGAGCGGGACCAGCCGCACGTCGAGCCATAACGCTGCCGCAAGCTGCACCACGCCCGCTGCCGCGCCGAGCCAGCCGAGCTCGCGGAGCGTCACCAGCCCGCGCGGCACTGGGCGGTACGGCCGATGACGTGCGTCGTCCTCGGCGTCCTTGAACTCGTCGGCCACGCGGAGCTGGAAGAAGAAGCAGAGCGCGGTAACGAATGCGACCAGCAATGAGATGGCGCGCGGGTGTGCTTCGCCACGCAGCAACGCCGACAGGCACACCGCCGCCGAGCTGAATGCGGCGATCAGCGGTGCATGCGCGACGAGCGGGAAGCGCTCCCGCTGATACACCCACCACCGCGCCAGCCCCGCGTTAGGCGCGACCGCGCTGGTCGTCATCGCGTTCGATCTTCCTTCGATCGCGCCAGCCGCGCGTGCGCCTTCGTGAATTCGTTCGCGACCAGCGCGCCGACGATCGACAGCTCCCCCGCCAGCGAGATCGCCGCCGCAATCTCGGCGAATGCGTTCGCGCCATTGCTTCCCGCGACGCCGAGTATGTCGAGACAGGCGCGCTGGCTCGGCAGCATCGTCCCGCCGCCGACCGTTCCCACGATGAGGTTGGGCAGCGTCACTGACGCGTACAGATCGCCGCCATCGAGCTCGAATCGAGTCACTCCCACCGCCGACTCGGCGACGCATGCGACGTCCTGGCCACACGCGAGATAGAGAGCCGCGAGACCGTTCGCGTAGTGTCCCTGCACCCCGATCGTTCCACTGAGGACACCCCCGACCGCCGAAACGCGCCAGTAATCCGCGAGCTTCATAGCTGTCGTGTGCAGCCGCTCCTCGACCATCGTCGCGGGGATCAGCGCCTCGGCGGTCACGCTTCGTCCGCGCACGCTGAGAAACGATTGCGCACTTGCCTTCTTGTCGCCGGAATGATTCCCCTCGACGTACCAGGCGCGCGGATGCACCGGGCACTCGCTGACGATGTATTCA
>JAICUE010000268.1 GCA_025936015.1 Gemmatimonadaceae bacterium | reverse complement strand
GATGTGGGGCTTCTTCTTCCGCGCCGAGCCGGTCCGGTCGTTCGCCGACGCAAAACAATCGGACGTCGCGCGGTTCAAACGGTTCTTCCACGCGGCGCTCGATCGCGGAGTGTATCTGGCACCGTCAGCCTTCGAGGCGGCGTTCATGTCGGCGGCCCACGGTGACGCTGAGATCGACCTCACTCTCGACCGGCTCGATGCGGCACTCGCGGCTTCCGCGTAGCTCGCGGCGCCGCGCCGCTCGCCTCGGGATCGCGCTCGTGGCCGCGGTGATCGCGTGTCGTGGAACGCTGAACCGGACGCCCGAACCGGTGGTCGTGGTGAGCACGGTGCCTGTCGACACGGTGCGCCGCGACACCATCACCGCGGATACCACGTTCCCGATGATGCCGGGCCCCGGGCGACGGGTGGTCAGTGCGCCAATCCGCGTCCTCGTGGCGAATGCGACGCCGTCAGCCGTCATTGGAGTGACCGGCCGGTGGGCGACGCTCGATCGCGACGGCAGCTCGCTCGCGGTCGGTGAGGACGATGCCCAGTGGACGGTCGCGGTGCGGAACGGCCGGCTGCGCCTGTCGGGGGACCGCGCTGGCCGCGCTGGGACCGCCGAGAGTCCGCTCACGATCCGGCCATTGGACGCGAGCTCGCGCGTGGTGGTCGATGGGCGTTCGTATCGCGGCGAATTGCTCGTACTCTCGAGCGGGGACGAGGTCATCGTCGTCAACAGGCTGCCGATCGAGGATTACCTGCGCGGTGTGGTGCCACTCGAGATCGGACAACGGCAGGCGAGCGAGCACGCCGCGGTCGAGGCGCAGGCGATTGCGGCGCGAAGCTACGCGTACACGCATATCGCTCCCGCGCAGCGCTTTGACGTGCGTGCGACCGTCGATGACCAGGTGTACGGTGGCGCCGACGCCGAGCGGCCCGTCTCGGACGCGGCGGTTCGCGCGACCGCGGGGCAGGTGCTGCGCTACGCTGGCCACATCGCCGACACCCCGTATCATTCGACCTGTGGGGGGATGACCGCCGCGCCGAGCGAGGTCTGGACCGGCGAGGCGGGCGCGCCCTACCTGCGCCGGGTGGACGATCATATTCCCGGCACGCGACGCGCCTATTGCGACATCTCGCCGCGCTACGAATGGACGCGCGAGATGAGTGGCGCCGAGGTCGGGGCCGCGGTCACGCGGTATCTCAAGTCGCGGGGCAGCTCGGTGCAGATCGGCACGGCGCGGTCGATGGACATCGAGTCGCGGACTCCGTCAGGGCGGGTCGGAACGCTCTCGGTCGAGGGCAGTCTTGGCGAAACGACGCTCCGAGCCAATGCGATTCGCTATGCGTTGCGGGCGCCGGGTGGCGAGCTTCTCAACAGCACGTATTTTTCGATCGAATCGTCGGGCTCGAGCCGGTCGGAAGGGGGACGACGGTACACGCTGCACGGGCGGGGATACGGTCACGGGATCGGGATGTGCCAGTGGGGCGCGATCGGACGGGCGCGCGCGGGACAGGACGCGGTGACGATCCTGCAGACCTACTATCCAGGAACCAGTGTCGGCATCGTCGAGTAGGCTCCGGCAGGCGGTGGGCGCGATCGCACTCGTGGCCGCGGTGTCGGCCGCGCCCGCGGTGCTGCATGCGCAGGATCAGCCCGGGCTCTTCGAGCGGCTCAACCTCGACAAGCTGAAGCTCACCGCATTCGGCGCGTCGATGGGGCCGGTCGCCCCGACGAGCGTCGTCCCGACGGTCTCGGTATCGCTGCACGCCGACTACGGCGAGATCGCGCCGAAGTGGCGGGTGGTGTTCAGCGCGACGTACTGGGGCTCGCGCTATCGCGACGACGTGGTGAGCCGGCTCGAGAGCAAGCTGCGCGAGCGGATCGTCGACACGACCCGCACCGCACAGTTCGCGTTAGGCAGCATCACGGTGTCCGACATCGCCGTCGGCGGCGACCTGCGGTGGAGTCCGCGAACCACCGGCTTCCGGCCGTACATCGGCGGCGGCGCGCTCGCGCACGTGATCAACGCGGAAGGGAAGGCGATTCAGGGGACGCTGATCGAGAACGCGCTCGACAACATCGCGCTGGGGTTCGGCGCCGTAACGGGAGTGGACGTGACCTTCGCTCGTCATCTTGGCATCGGGTTGCAGGGACGCTTCGACTTGACCAGCGGGGTCAGGTACGGATCGCTCCGCGCGGTTGGCACCTATTACTTCGATACTGCGCCGGGACACACCGGAGGTACGCCGTGAGCGAGATCCGGATCGCGGTCGTCGGCGCCGGGGCGATCGCCCAGCTCGCGCATCTCCCGGCGATCTCGCGCGCGAAGGGCGTCCAGCTCGTCGCGCTCTGCGACAACGACCGCGCGAAGGCGCGCTCACTCGCCGATCGCTTCGACGTCGCGGACGTCTACACCGACATCGACGAGCTGCTCGAGAGCGACGAGCTCGATGCGGTCGTCATCGCGACGCCGAATCACCTGCACGAGCCACACGTGCTGCGCGCACTGGCCGCGAAGGTGCACGTGCTCTGCGAACGCCCGCTCGCGCTGACCTCGCGCGGTGTCGAGCGAATCCTCACCGCCGCGCAGCGCGCTGACCGCAAGGTCGTCGTCGCCAACAATCACCGGTTCCGCACGGACGTGCAGGCGCTCGACCGTTTTCTCCGCGGCGGCGAGCTCGGTCGCCTGACGGCATTCCGTGCCGGCTCGTACCAGCTCAAGCGAACCGCCGAAGCGTGGCGGACGCGGCGGGCCGAGGCGGGTGGCGGCGTGTTCATGGAGCACGGGATCCCGCTGCTCGATCTCGCGCTCTGGCTCGCCGATCATCCCGAGCCGACCCGCGTGACCGCGCACATGGAGCGAGCGCGCGGCGCGACGGCGGTCGAGGACGCGATGCTCGTCCACCTCGAGTGCGGATCGCATCTCTCGATCTCCCTCGACCTCAACTCGGCGTACGTCGGCGAGGATGATCGCTGGTGGTTCGAGACGGTATCGACGCGCGGGAGCACTCGTCTCGCTCCACTCCGCGTCGTCAAGGAGCTCAGTGGCCGGCCGGTGGACATCTCGCCAACCGGCGCGGCCGCGCGCGAGAGCGCGTTCGTGCAGTCCTATCGCGCCGAGCTTGCGCACTTTCTCGCCCTGGTCAACGGCGATTCGAAGTACGAGCCGCCGACCGATCAGGTGGTGCTGCACAAGATCGCCGAGGCGGTCTACAAGGCTGCTGACGAAGAGAAAGAGATCCGCTTGTGAGCACCGTCCGCTCGCGGCGGCGCTTCCTGCCGCCGGTCACCGTCGTCGCCCCGGCGGTGGCGTCGGCGGTGCTGTTCCTGCTGGCGTTCCCGCCGATGCCGCCGCTGGCGGTGCTCGTCTGCCTGGTCCCCGTCGCGCTGGCCGCCGCGCGCATCGCCGACGGTCGTGCGCCGTTAGGCGAGGGCGTCCGGCTTGGCTGGTGGTTCGGCGTGTTCGGCTTCGGTGCGACGCTGTACTGGATCGCGATCGCGCTGTCGATCTACACGAAGCTGGCGATCGCCGGCTACTTCGGCGCGCTGTTCGTGATGGCGGCGCTCGCTGCCGGCGGGATCGGGACGCTCGTCGCCGCGCGCCGGCTGACGCGCGCCCCGATGGCGATCCTGCTGCCGGTCGCGTGGGTCGCGTGGGAGAAGCTCACCGAGGCGTTGCCGCAACTCGGCTTTCCCTGGCTGCCGTTAGGCCTTGGCGTGGCCAAGGCGACGCTGCTCGCTCAGAGCGCGGACCTGAGCGGGGTGCATGGCGCTTCGTTCTGGATCGCCGCGGTCAACGGGCTGCTCGTCGACGCGATCATCGCCTGGCGCGCGGGAGTGCGGCCGGTCCGCGCCTGGACGCCCCGATTGGTGGGTGTCGCGGCGATCATCGGAGCGGCATTCGGGTACGGCGAATGGCGGACGCACACGATCGTGTTCCGCGACGTGGCGCCGATCGCGATCGTCCAGCCCGACGTCCCGCAGGAGGACAAGTGGCAGGAGTCGAACCGCGACCGGATCGTCGGGATGATGTCAGCGGGCACGCGCGCCGCGCTGGCGTCGGGCGGACCGAAGCTGATCGTCTGGCCCGAGGTCGCGCTGCCGGGATTCCTGCTCGATCATCCGGAGTGGCAGGACACCCTCGTCGCGTTAGGCAGGGCCGGCCACGTGCCGATCCTCTTCGGGGTGATCGACGTCCGCTTCAACTCGCCGCCGAGTGCGGGGGGCCCGCTGGACTTCGACTATTTCAACGCGGCGATGCTCACCGACTCCCTCGGGCGCGTCGGGCAATATCCGCCGACGCGGAAGCAATACCTCGTGCCGGTGGTGGAGCGGGTGCCGTTCCTGAACCCGAAGTGGTTCAAGTCGCTCAAGTATTTCGGCGGATACGGCGTGGGTGAGGGCGCGATCGTGTACCACGAGCCGTGGGGGCGGTTCGGGGTGCTGATCTGCTACGAGTCGATCTTTCCCGGCCACGCACGGGAGATGCGCCGCAACGGCGCCGACCTGCTGCTCAACATCACGAACGACGCCTGGTTCGGGCGGAGCGTCGCGCCCTGGCAGCACGAAGCGCACATGATGCTGCGCGCCATCGAGACGCGTGCCGGTGTCGTCCGCTCGGCGAACACGGGGATCTCGACCTACATCGACCCGCTCGGGCGCCCCCACGGCTCGACTGGCCTGTTCGTGCCCGCCGCGCGCACCTATCG
>JAICUE010000528.1 GCA_025936015.1 Gemmatimonadaceae bacterium | reverse complement strand
CGGCATGCGCCCGGGCTTCGTTCCCTTCCTTGGCGTCTTTCTCCTCGCGCAGTTCGTCGGGCTGTTGAGTCACGTCCCCGGCGGACTCGGTGTCTTCGAGGCGCTGATGGTCGTGCTCCTCGGCCCCGCGCTCGGCGCGCGCGAGGTGGTCGGCGCGCTGCTCGCATATCGGCTGATCTATTACTTGCTGCCCTTCGTCGTCGCGGTCGTCTCGCTCACCGCGCACGAATCGCGGATCGCCGTGCCGCTGCGAATCGCCGGGCGCGCTGCCGGCCGCTGGATGCCGGCCATCGTCCCGCACGCGCTCAGCCTCACGACGTTCGTCGCCGGTGCGATTCTCCTCTTCTCCGGCGCGACGCCATCGATTCGGTCCCGGCTCGCGCTGCTGCACGATGCGCTTCCGCTCGCGCTGATCGAAGCGTCCCACCTGACCGCCAGCCTGACTGGCGCGGCCCTCCTCGTCGTCGCGTGGGGAGTTCGCCGTCGCCTCGACGCCGCCTACCACATCACCATCGGCCTCCTCGCGTTAGGCATCGTCACCTCGCTGTTCAAGGGGCTCGATTGGGAGGAAGCGAGCGCGCTGGCGCTCGTGCTCCTCGTCATGCTCCCGGCGCGCGATGCGTTCTATCGCCCCACTCGGCTCCTCAACGAGCCGTTCACCCCGCAGTGGATCGTCGCGGTTGCGACCGTCGTCGGCGCGAGCATCTGGCTGGGCACCATCTCCTACCGCCATACCGCTATCAGCAGCGATCTCTGGCTGCGCTTCGCGCCGCACGCCGATGCGGCGCGCTTCCTCCGCGCAACCGCCGGTGTCGTGATTGCCCTCGCCGGATACGCCGGACTTCGCCTGCTGCGCATCGCACCCGCTGAAGTCGACCTGCCTGACGCCGCCGCCCTCGCCCGCGCGGCGACGATCATCGCCGCATCGTCCGACACGACCGCCAATCTCGCGCTCCTCGGCGACAAGCGGCTCCTCTTCAGCGACAGCGGCAAGGCGTTCATCATGTATGGCATCGCCGGCCGCAGCTGGATCGCGTTAGGCGATCCCGTCGGCCCGCCGAGCGAGGTCGCCGAGCTCGCGTGGAAATTCCGCGAGGAAGCCGACCGCCACGATGCCTGGACGGTCTTCTATCTGGTCTCGGCGGCTTCGCTGCCGCTCTGCATCGACCTCGGACTGTCGCTCGTGAAGATCGGCGAGCGTGCGGTTGTCCCGCTCGCCGATTTCTCGCTCGCCGGCGGCTCGCGCCGCCGGCTGCGGCAGGTGATGCGCGACGTGGCGGCCGCGCGCGCCGTGTTCGAAGTCGTCCCCGCTACCGGGGTTGCGGCGCTCCTTCCCGAGATGCGGCGCGTCTCCGACGACTGGCTGGCCGCCAAGCGAACGCGCGAGAAGGGCTTCTCGCTCGGCTACTTCGACGAGCGTTATCTCAGCGGCTTCGCCGTCGGCTGCGTCCGCGTCGACGGCCGGCTCGTCGCCTTCAGCAACATCTGGCAGACGAGCGATCATCTCGAGATGTCGGTCGACTTGATGCGCTACTCGGCCGACGCGCCTGACGGCGTCATGGAATTCCTGTTCGTCTCGATGATGCTATGGGGACGCGAGCAGGGTTTTGGATCTTTCGACCTCGGTATGGCGTCGCTCTCCGGCATCGAGGGACGCGAGCTCGCGCCGCTCTGGAACCGCGCCGGCTCCTGGCTGTACAGGCATGGAGAGCACTTCTACAACTTCCAGGGGCTTCGTCGCTACAAATCGAAGTTCGATCCGCGGTGGGAGCCGCGCTACCTCGCCACTCCCGGCGGCCTCGCCCTTCCTCGCGCGCTCGCCGGCGTTTCCATCCTCATCTCCCGCGGCCTCCGCGGCGTAGTCACTCGCTGATGCCCATGCCTGTTTCGCCCCGCGTGCG
>JAICUE010000583.1 GCA_025936015.1 Gemmatimonadaceae bacterium | reverse complement strand
GACGAGCAGGTCCTCGCGACCGTCGTTGTCGATGTCGCCCCAGACCGCGCCCATCGAGACGCCGACGCCGGGCGCGTTCAGATTGGCGAGGCCGGCGTCGGCGGCAACGTCGGTGAAGGTGCCATCGCCGCGGTTATGATACAGCGCGTTAGGCGCGCCGAAGCGGCTGTTGGTGAAGTACAGGTCGGGCCAGCCGTCACCGTCGAAGTCGGCAACGGAGACCGATGCGCCCACGGCCGCGACGTGCGGCTCGACGTTGGCGATCTTCGGATCGAAGCTCGGCCGGCGATGCACGAAGCTGATCCCTGCCGCGGCGGTCTCGTCGCGGAAGACGAAGCCCGGGTGCGCGGCATCGGTCGCGGCCGCATCCGATCCACGGTCGAGCCGCATCGCGAGGAGAATCGCCGCGAAAAACGGAATGGCGATGATGGCGCGCCGGAAGGCAGGGCGGGGTCGCTGCAGCACGGTCAGAACATAGCAGCGGGGGCCGCCGGTCGCGACAGTTTGTCGCAGCTGAATCCGGGCGCCTGGCAACGCTGGATGGCAGCGTCGTGCGGGTCAGCAGCGGGATTGTCTACGGGAGCCACGAAGGACACGGAGGGTTTTCCTGAAAGCGCTCAGGAAAGCCTCGTCCGACAGAAACACTGAGCGCGCCCATGACCCAAGTCGTGATGCAACGGTTTCCACACAACAGCCTGTTCAGAAAGCCTCGATGCAAAGACTTTTGGTGTAACGCCTTTGATGAGACCTCCTCGCTCTCCGTGTCTCCTGTAAGAAATTCCGCAGTGCGGTTGCGCCTCCCCCGACATTCTGTCCAGCCGGTGCGCAGGACGTCGGCCGCCTCATTCGACTTTCGCTTGTCCTCCCGAACCAGGACTTCCGATGACGCGCGTGTTGTATTCGCGGAGATACCGCTGGTGCACGGAGTCGGTCGGATAGTGTTCGCCCGGCTTGTACGGGTATGCCTGGATACCGTGGAAAGGGAGCGGTCCGACAGTGGTGCCGAACGCGGTGTTCAGGTCGGAGTCCTTGATCCAGCCGTCGGTGTAGAGGAGGAAATCGCGCTTCCATCCAGGCGGGAGCGCCTTCGCGCTCGTCGCATCGAACTCGATGGTCGCTTCGTCGCCGGGCGCCATCACGATGAACATGTCGTCGGCTTTGCCAAGCAGGGGAAGGACGTCGCCGAAGCGCGTGAACGCGCCGCGAATCGGACGCCACGGTGCATCGGTGCTCAGGTCGGCGTAGTCGAACCAGTAGGGACCATAACGGCCCCCCTTGCGATACATCCGCGAGTAGCCACGCTCGTGCAGGTCCGCCGCGAGCGGCGCGAGCGTCGTGATCTTCGTTGGGCTGTCCGCGCGCTGCCGCGACACGAACGCCTGATCCCAGTAGATCTGCATGTTCGTGCGAATGCGCACGCGATGGTCGGCGGTCGGAAAGATTCCCGCGAGGCCGATGACCATCGTCTTGTCCTTCCCCGAGGGGAAGCCGATGTTCGCGATCGCCGTCCGCCACTGCCCGCGGGCGTCGCGGACCTCGAGCGAGGG
>JAICUE010000226.1 GCA_025936015.1 Gemmatimonadaceae bacterium | reverse complement strand
CTGCCCCGTCGCGTTCCGCCCGACGGTGAGGAGCTGCGTCACCTCCGCGCCGAGCAGGCACTCGCGCATCACGCCCTGCCCCACCATTCCCGTCGCGCCAAAGAGAATCGCTTTCATGAGGAGACCTTTGTGCTTCTGAGCGGACATCGGGACGGGTTTGTAGTATCAAACGGTCCTAAATCGTTCCGGGCGGCAGCCCGTCACCGCACCACAGTGCAACGTTGCCAAAGTACAGAGCCACGGACCGAATGCCTTGAAAATCGAGCGCTCGATGCTGTTCTCCGTGCCTCTGTGGTTCAATAACAGCAAAAGCAACTGCTTGTAACCACAGAGGGCACAGGGGGCACGGAGAACAGCCCCGCGAATGGGCTCGTGCGGTCGAACGGAAGCCGGCTCGAGCGATGGGTGCTATAATCAACTACCGTGACCGCTACCGTGACCGCGAACCCTCCCCACCCGCGCAGCATCCTGCTCGCCGACTGCGACGTCTACTACGTCCAGCTCGCGCGGCTCGCCGACCCGGAAGGAGCCGGGCGCGCCGAGCTGCTGATCGTCGGCGGATCGGCCGAGAGCCGCGGCGTTGTCTGCTCGGCGACGTATGAAGTGCGGCGGTTCGGGGTGCGGTCGGGGATGCCGATCTCGCGCGCGGTCCGGCTCTGTCCGCAGGCGATGTGCGTCCCGGTGCCGCGAGCGCTCTGCTCGGAGAAGAGCGAAGAGATCGTGCACGTCCTCAAGCGCTTCGCGCCCGATGTCGAGAGCGCATCGCCGGATGAGGCGTACCTCGATCTCACGACGACGATGCAGACCGTGTATCGCGGCCGATCGCTCGAGGAGCTCGCGCACATCATCCGCACCGCGGTCGAGCGCGAGACCGCGATTCGCGTCTCGATGGGCGGCGGGACGAACAAGCTTGTCGCCAAGCTCGCGGTCGAGCTGGCGAAGCCGCGCGCGGGCACCGGTGGCAACGGCGTCCACATCGTCGCGCCCGGCGACGAGGCGATGTTCGTCTCAGGGCTCAAGCTCGCGGATTTTCCCGGCGTCGGCCCGAAATTCCAGGAAGAGCTGGCGCGCTGCGGGTGGCGCGAGGTGAAGGACGTGATCGACGTCCCGCGCGAGGAGCTCGAGCGGCGGCTCGGCGAACGTTCCGCGGCCTGGCTCAGTGACACCATCCGCGGCATCGACGACTCGGTGGTCGAGCAGCGCGAGGAACCGAAGTCGATGGGGCGCGAGGAAACGTTCGCTCGCGACGTGATGGATGACGCGACGCTCGAGCGCGAGCTGCTGCAGCTCGTCGATCGCGTCACCTCCGACCTGCGCGACTCCGGCTACGCGGCGCGGACGGTGACACTGAAGCTCAAGGACAGCGACTTCACCCTCCGCTCGGCGGCTCGTACGCTCGACGAGCCGATCACGACGTACCACGCGATGGCGCCGCTGGTGAAGGAGCTCCTTCGCCAGCTGCGGAAGAAGCGCCGCGTCGCCGCGCGGCTGATCGGCGTCTCGGCGTCGCAGCTCGTGCACATCGGCGGCGAGGGACAGCTCGCCCTGTTCGAAGACGATGCCCCGGGGCGCGAGACAGAGCGCCAGCGTGTGCTCGCCGCGGCGATGGATTCGGTGCGCTCGCGCTTCGGGCGCGATGCGCTCAAGCTCGGCCAGGCACCGCGGGACCGGGGCGCGCGTCAGGCCTGACGTTAGGCCTGACGTTCGGCGGATGAAGGCCGCCGGGCCGAGTACGTTATGACTCGGGCGCTTGATCGCGCTTCTGGTCGTCGATGTCGGTGTTGGTGCCGAACCAGCGAACGACGTTGCCGGCGTCGTCGACCTGCGCGAGCGCGTTACCGACGTGCCACCGATAGGCACCGTCGGCGGCGCGGAGACGGAACTCCACCTTGTATGGCTCTCCCGTTTCCAGCGAGTGGCGCCACCGCGCCGCGACGTCCGGGAGGTCATCGGGATGGATCACGTCCTTCCAGCCGTCGCGCAGCAGCGTGTCGGGCGCGAGCCCGAAGTAGCGCCCCGTGCGTTCGGTGACGTAGTCGAGCTGTCCATCGGGCAGCGCGGTCCAGACGAGTACCGGAATCGCCTCGGCGAGGAAGCGGTAGCGCGCTTCACTCGCGCGCAACGCTTCGCGCGCGGCTCGTGCCGCAGCGAGCGCTTCGTCTTCGCGACGAAGCCTGAGCGCCTGCTCTTCCACGCGCTGCTGGTCGCTGATGTCGCGGAAGGTCACCACTACCGCCGCGACTTCACGCCCGTCCTTGATCGGGATGCTCGTGTAATCCACCGGCAGCGGCTTGCCGCTCTTCGTCCAGAAGGTGTCGCCGCCAACCCGATGCTGCACGGCATCGGTCGCCGAGAAGCGGATCGGGCACTCCGACTCGGGGAAGACGCTGCCGTCGGCATAGTGATGATGCGTCAGCTCGTGCATCGGCTTGCCGAGGATCTCGCGATTGGTATAGCCGAGCAGACGCGCCGCGGTTTCGTTCACGAAGATCGTCCGCCCGCGTGGATCGAGACAGTAGATCCCGTCGTCGATCGCATTGAGGACATCGGGCGCCCGCTCCCTGATCAGCCGAAGCGCGCTCGCGACGAGCGGGTCGAGGTCGGCCGGAGTCGGCGAGTGGGTAGAATGCATGATCTCAACAATACGTCGCTAACGCGTCGCTGGCGATGCCGACGAATCGGCAGCGAGGGTGCGATACCACTGCTGCAGCACGTAGAATGCTTTCTTCTTCTGGCCGCTGTCGGAGACGAGCCCCTTCCGGTTGAAGTAGTCCTGAAGCACGGGGAGGGGACGCCGCGGGCTGCGGAAATCCTTGAGCACCCACGGCGAGACGCCGGCGAGGAAGGGTATGCGCGCGAGCATCGCCACCTGCGCGCGGTACAGCCTCTCCTGATATTCCTCCGTCCAGAGTGAATCGGCGGAGCCGTGCAGCCCGGCTTTCGCCGCGCCACCGAGCTCGCTCATCACGAGCGGCTTGTCGTACGCGCTCTTCCAGGTGATGCGCTCCGTCTTCGCCAGCGGTTGGTCGTACCAGCCGAGATATTCGTTGTTGCCGAGGACGTCGAGGTATGCGCCTAACGGGTCGTCGATGAGGATCGTATTCGGGTCGGCGTAGCGGTGCTCGAGCGCGGCGGTGACGAGGCGGGTGTGATCGAGGGCATGCGCGCGGTCGATCAGCGCGCGCAGGAAGGCGAGCCGCGGCCCGCCGCCGGGCGCCGTATCGCGCGGCGTCTCGTTCGCGACGGACCAGAAGGCGATCGACGCGCGGTTGCGGTCGCGGGTGATCATCTCCTCGAGCTGGTTCTTCGCGTTGGCCAGCGTCGCCGGGTTGTCGAACTGGATCGTCCAGTAGACCGGCAGCTCTTCCCAGACGATCAGCCCCACCTCGTCGGCGAGCCGCGGCGTTTCCTCGCGATAGGGATAGTGCGCGAGCCGGACGAAGTTGGCGCCGAGCTCCTTGGCGAGGCTGAACAGCGCACGCTGCTCGCCATCGTCGCGGATGCGGTGCGAGGAGCCTAACGATTCCTCGTGCATCGCGATCCCGCGGAGGAAGATCGGCTTGCCGTTGAGGAAGATCTGGTGGCCGCGCGCCTCGATCGTACGGAAGCCAATCCGGTCGCGGATCGTGTCGCCGCCGGCGATGACCTGCACGTCGTAGAGCTTCGGAGATCCCGGCGACCAGCGCGCGAGCTTCGACGCATCGAGCGTCAGGGCGGCGCGACCGTTCGCGTCAGCCCTGACGGTCATGCTGAGCTTCGCTTCCGGGATGCGGAGCTGTACCGGAACGCCCGCCGAGCCGCCGTCGAGCTGGACATAGCCGGCGATGTGCCGCGGGTCGCGCGAGTCGAGCTGGACGACGTAGTCGCGGACGAACGCCGCGGGCGTCTCGACCAGGAGCACGCTGCGGGTGATCCCGCCGTAGTTCCACCAGTCGGCGTTGACCATCGGCACCGCGTCGAGCCGGCGCCGCGCGTCGACCTCGACGACCAGATCGTTAGGCGCGTCGCGGCGGAGGCGGCTGGTGATCTCGAAGTCGAACGGGGTGAATCCCCCTTCGTGCATCCCGAGCTCGACGCCATTCAGCCAGACACGTGTCTGATAGTTCGCGCCGCCGAACCAGACGAAGAGCCGCCGGCCTGGCGCAAGCGGATGGACGAAGGTGCGCTGATACCAGACCGCGCCCTCATAGAGCATCAGATCCGGGCGCTGGGTGTTCCAGTCGGCGGGCACCGCGAGCTCCGGCGACGCGGCGAAGTCGTACTCGACGAGGTCGGTCGCGCTCTTCGATTTCTGGTTGCGGAACCATCCGTTCGCACTCGGCCGGAGGCGATAGTCGTAGTAGCCCGTCTCGTACGGGTCGACGATCGTGTGCCACCGACCGTCGAGCGAGACGACGTCGCGGCCGCGCGGGTTGACGATGAGCGGTGCCGGCGCCCGCTCCTGCGCGGGGAGCGGTGCCGCCGCGGCCGCGGCGAAAAGGAGGGCGAACAGGCGAGGACGCATCGTCCGGCTCCTGCCTAACGCTCGGACGGGGACGGCGAGTCGGCGACGTCGACGTCGATGTGGAGCGCGACGCCATTCCATGTCTCGTCGGTATCGAGCTTCCCCTGCCAGACGTTGGCGAACGCGAAGCCGACGTCGGTCGGCTTCCGTTCCGTCGTGAATCCGCTCTGGCTGGCGATCCAGAACTGCGGCGTCGCCGTCGGGCGGCGGAGCATGAACTCGTCGTGCACGTCGCTGTAGATCGTCACCGCGTTCGACTTGTTGCAGTAGATCCCCGGTAGGTAGCGGCCGTCGGCGATGACCTGCGCGACCCACGAGCGGTAGTAGTCACGCATCGCATCGGTCACGGTACTCATGTACTCGATATCGAGGAAGATGACCGTGCCCGCGGGAAATCCTTCGTTCGCGGTCTTCGCTGCGGCATCGGATCCTTCGATCGTCCCCTGCGCGCCGCTCAGCATCGTCCGCGAGCACGTCGTCGATTGCCGCACCCGGGCCGCGGCCGGCGCGACCATTTCCGCGGTGGCCGCGCCGTCCCAGGTCTGCTGTCCGACGTAGAGCACCGCGATCCCCCAGCCGGTCGACTCGAGGAACGCGCGGTGTCCGGTCCAGCTGGTGTTGCTGTGGCAGGGTGCGGGCAGATAGTAGCCCGTCCACTCGTACGGCGACGCCGGCGTGTGCCATGCGCGCATCGCGGCGTCGCCGGGATAGATGCTGGTGTCGAAGCCCAGGTACGGGCCGGCGTCGGCAGGCGGCGGCGCGAGGATCGCGCTGGAATCGCTGCAG
>JAICUE010000059.1 GCA_025936015.1 Gemmatimonadaceae bacterium | reverse complement strand
CCAGGCGACGCCGATCGTCGTCGACGGCGTGCTCTACGCGACGACACCGGCGCTGGCGGTGATCGCGCTCCGCGCCGACAGCGGGACGCTGCTCTGGCGCTTCGACCCGTTCGCGCACGCCGAACGTGCCTCGCACGTGAATCGCGGCGTCGCGTGGTGGTCGAGCGGCAACGACAAACGGATCTTCTTCACCGCCGGACGACGGCTCTATGCGCTCGATGCGCGAACTGGTCGTCCGGTGCCGACGTTTGGTGATTCCGGATCGATCGATCTAACGGCCGGTCTCTCCCGCGAGATCGGCGACGCATACCTCGTCGCAACGAGCCCGGGCCTCGTCGTCGGCGATCTGCTGATCCAGGGGACGCGCGTCGGCGAAGAGGAGGGGTCGGCGCCGGGCGACGTGCGCGCGTACGACGTCCGCACCGGCGCGATCCGCTGGGCCTTTCACACGATCCCGCATCCCGGTGAGCCCGGCTACGACTCCTGGCCCGAAGGCGCGTGGCGAACAGCGGGCGGTGCAAACTCGTGGGCCGGGATGAGCGCTGACGTGAAGCGCGGGATCGTCTATGTCCCCACCGGGTCGGCCACCCCCGACTTCTATGGCGGTGCCCGGGCTGGCGCGAACCTGTTCGCCAATTCACTCGTCGCGCTCGACGCGCGCACCGGCCGGCGCATCTGGCACTTCCAGACGGTGCACCACGACATCTGGGATCGCGACCTTCCGGCCGCGCCGAACCTCGTCACCGTCAGGCAGGGTTCGTCGCAGGTCGATGCGGTCGCGCAGATCACCAAGAGCGGGTTCGTGTTTCTCTTCGATCGCGCGACGGGCAAGCCGCTCTTCCCCGTCGAAGAGCGTCCGGTGCCGGCCTCGGACCTCCGCGGCGAGTCCGCGTCGCCGACCCAGCCCTGGCCCACTCGGCCCGCGCCGTTCGCCCGGCAGTCGATCGCCGAGAGCGATCTCACTACCCTGTCGCCATCGGCGCACGGCGCGGCACTCGCGCGCTTCCGCACGCTCAGGCCTAACGCGTTGTTCACGCCGCCCAGTCGCGAAGGAAGCATCGTGCTGCCGGGGTTCGACGGGGGCGGCGAGTGGGGCGGCGCCGCGGTCGATCCGGCGACCGCCGTCCTCTACGTGAACGCGAGCGACGTTCCATGGATCGCGGCGATGCACGAGCGCGCACCGGCCGTGACGAGCGCGACGCGCTCGGGCAGCGCGGTCTACGCCGCGGCGTGCGCGAGCTGTCACGGCGCCGATCGGCGCGGGCGCGACCGCGCACCCTCGCTGATCGACGTCGGCACGCGCCTGACCGCCGACCAGCTGCGACAGGTGATCGAACACGGACGCGGCTTCATGCCGGCACTCCCGAATCTTTCCGACACTGACAAGCGCGTCGTCATCAGCTACCTCGGCCTAACGCTTTCGCCGCGAGCTGGGGTAGCCGCACCCGGCGCCGCGACAGCGCACGCGACCCCATCGGCGCCGTATTCGTTCGCCGGATATGAGCGCTGGCGCGACTCGAGCGGTTACCCGGCAGTGAAGCCGCCGTGGGGCACGCTCAGCGCGATCGACCTCAACACCGGCGAGTACCGCTGGCGCATCCCACTGGGCGAACATCCGGAGCTGGCCGCACGCGGGATCCCGACGACAGGCACCGAACAGTACGGCGGTCCGATCGTCACGCGCGGCGGGCTGGTGTTCATCGCGGCCACTGAGGACGCGAAGTTCCGGGCGTTCGATGCGGGCACCGGCGCGCTGCTCTGGGAGACTGAGCTTCCGGCTCCGGGTTATGCGACGCCGAGCACGTACGCGGTCGGCGGGAAGCAATACATCGTCGTGGCCGCGGGCGGAGGGAAGCTCGGATCGAAGTCGAGTGATGCATACGTCGCGTACGCGCTGCCGTAACGCGCCCGGACCCCGGGCCTATTGCCCTGCATGCCACTCGGGTAGCATGATCGGGCGTTGGACCACCAGCGAGAAACCATGAGCAACACCTTCCTCCGCAACATGTCCCTGTTCGCGCTCGGATTCGTGATCTTCGCACGCGTCGGCAGTGCGCAGTCGCACGTCGGCGCGTTCGACGCGCAGGTCGATATCGGCCACGTGCGTCATCGCGGGTCGGCGACATACGACGCGAAGCGTCAGGCATACGTCGTTGCCGGCTCCGGCGAGAACATGTGGGGGAGCCACGACGCCTTTCACTTCGTCTGGAAGCGGATGTCGGGGAACTTCATCCTTTCGACGCGAGCGCGGTTCCTCGCGGCGGCAACGGAGCCGCACCGCAAGATGGGGTGGACCATTCGCGCCTCGCTCGACAGCGCGAGCGCGCACGTCACCGCGGCGGTGCACGGGAACGGCCTCGCGTCGCTGCAGTTCCGACGCTCGGTCGGCGCAACGACCGAAGAGATCAAGTCCGCCGACAGCCTGTCCGATCCCGATGCGGTGATCCAGCTCGAGCGGCGCGACGGACGCTACTTCATGTCGGTCGCGCGATTCGGCGACACGCTCGCCACGACGGAGCTGACGGACGTGACGCTGCCCGACAGCGTCTACGTCGGGCTGTTCGTCTGCGCGCACAACGACAGCGCCATCGAACGGGTGGCGTTCAGCAACGTCAGGCTGACAACGCCGGCGCCGGCCGATTTAGTACCATATCGTACATATATCGGCAGCCGGCTCGAGGTCCTCGACGTCGCGAGCGGCAACGCAACCGTCGTCCACGAGTATCAGGGCTCCTTCCAGGCGCCGAATTGGACGCGCGACGGTCGTGCGCTGATCTACGCGCAGGAAGGGCACTTGTACCACTTCGGCCTCGCGACCCGCAAGCCGACCGTGATCAACACCGGCTTCGCGACGAACAACAACAACGACCACGTCCTCTCGTTCGACGGCCGGACGCTCGGCATCAGCAATCACGTGAAAGAGGACAGCGGTGCGTCGATCGTCTTCACGCTCCCTGCCACAGGCGGTGTCCCGAAACGCATCACCGCGCGCGGGCCGTCGTACCTCCACGGCTGGTCACCGGATGGTCGGTGGCTCGTGTACACCGGCCAGCGCAATGGCGACTTCGACGTCTACAGAATCGCGGCGGCTGGGGGCGAGGAAGTCCGCCTGACGACCGCGCCCGGACTCGACGACGGCGCCGAGTACACGCCTGACGGTTCGTACATCTATTTCAATTCGGCGCGGACCGGGCGGATGCAGCTCTGGCGGATGCATCCCGATGGAAGCGCACAGGAGCAGGTGAACAACGACGCGTTCAACGACTGGTTTCCGCACATCTCGCCTGACGGGAAGTGGATCGCCTACCTGAGCTTTCCGCCGGACGTCGCCGCCGACGACCACCCGTTCTACAAGCATGTGCTGCTGCGGCTGATGCCGATCGATGGCGGCCCGTCGCGGGTGATCGCCTACGTCTACGGCGGCCAGGGGACGATCAACGTGCCGTCATGGTCGCCCGACGGAAAGCGGTTGGCGTTCGTCAGCAACTCGGTGCTCCCGTAACCGGCCATTGCGTCCCGGACCGGCGGGGGCATATTGGTGGCGTCGGGGCGCGCGACGCTGGCGCACCGTTAGGCAGGCGACACATGCCGCTCATCCGCTGTCCATCGCCACCATCGGAGACGACGTGAGCAACGATCAACCAGCTTCACCCGGCGCAGGCAGGCGTGCGCAGCCGGAGACGTTTCGCGCGAGGACCCTCGAGGTGTCGCTCACCGTGAAGGACGTCGAGCAGAGCCTCGCCTGGTACCGCGACATCGTCGGCTTCATCGTCCACCAGCGCTACGAGCGCGACGGGAAGCTGATGGCCGTATCGATGAAGGCCGGAACAGTCCGCATCCTCCTCGGCCAGGACGACGGCGCGCGAGGGTGGGACCGGGTCAAGGGAGAGGGGTTCTCGCTCCAGCTCACGACGAGCCAGATTGTCGACGAGATTGCGGCGCGGATCAAGGAGCGCGGTGGGACGCTGATGACCGAACCGGCCAACATGCCCTGGGGATCGCGGATATTCCGGCTGCAGGATCCCGACGGGTTCAAGATGGTGATATCGTCCGAGCGGCCCGGCTGACCGCGCCGCGCCGTCAGGCCTAACGTCCTGGCGATGCCGCCGGCTGGGCTGGTGCCTGCCTGACGAACCGCGCGATGCCGGCATGGCCACGATAGCGGCCGACGATCGTGTCGCCGTGGAGCTCTGCGGTCAGCATCTCGGCGGTGTCGCCGGCGAACCAGTCGCGGAGGAGGGCGAGCTCGATGTGCCCGTTCCGCGACGAACCGAGAAGTCCGCAGACCGCGCAGCCGACATCCCCGAGGCGCATCTGGCGGGTGTAGCGGCCGCTGATCGCGTCCGCCTGGTCGCTGCGCGCCGCGTGCGACTCGACGTACAAGTCGAGCGCAGTATAAGGCGCCGATACCTGCTCCGCGGCAGTGCCGGTGAAGACGAAGTGACCGGCGATCGGCTCCTCCTGCGGCGCGACAACCTCGAGCTCCGTCAGGCGGAGCCTGACGAGTGAGCCGAGCACCCCGATCCCGCCCTCGACACGGTTGATCAGTCCGGTGCCGGAGACTTCGTCGTTGTCGGTGCGATACCAGTCGTAGAAGTTCGAGTCCACCGCCGAGACGGTGACTGTCTGCGGGAAGCCCGGGATGAACACATGCGGGAGTGAGGTGACTTGGACGTTGCGCAGGTCACCAGTCAACCGCACGCTGGTATCGCTCGTGAAAAAGGAACGTGGGCCGAATGGCGTCTCGATGCGGACGAAGTAGCTGCGCGCCCCGGCCGCCGTCGGCCACGTGAGCCGCAGCGTATCTGCCGAACGGTCGAAGCCCCGCTGGTCGGGGAAGTCGGCCGTCGTGCCTCCCGGCACCGACGTCGTCGCGACGAGCACCTCGCCGGCCGTCGTCGTGACCGTCAGGTGATAGGCGCCGTTGCGGTCGAGCAGCGCGCCGGGCAGCGGAAAGCGGTAGACACCGGCGCCTGTCCCTCCAGGCGTCAGGTCCTCGTGGCCGGCGTACACAGAGCCATCCGGCGCGACGAGCGTCGCCGTCGCGCCGGGCTCGGCGATCCCCTGGTCATTGACGAAGGGCTCTTCGAGCTCGAATGGGGTCCCGATGATCGTCACGGACCCATTGCGCGTGCGCTCGAGGAGCATTACTTGCACCGGCGCGGTCGCGCTCAGCACCGCATGCAGTGCGACACGCGACTCCGTCCGCGGGATCGCAACCTCGTCGAGCTTGCAGCCGGCGACGAGCGACAGCAGAGCCAGTGCGGCGAGCCGTTCAGAATTCAACGCGCACCCCCACGCTCGGCAGGATTGGAAACTGCGAGTAACCTCGCCGGGTAGGTGGATCGATCGAGTAGCGGTAGAGATAGACGAAGACGTTTTTCGCGTTGAGCGTGTTGAGGACGCTCACGTAAGGAGCGATGGTCGCGCTGCGCAGCTTGAACACCCGCGATGCCTCGACGTCGAGGCGGGTGTTCGTCGGAAAACGGGCGCTGTTGCGCGCACCGGCCAGCGACTCGACCTGCCGCTGCGGATCGCCCGCACCCCAGGTATCGGTCGACGGATCGTACGTGCGGCGCGCGATCTCGCCGACGATCGGCGTGTACGGCGTTCCGCTGGCGACGCCAAGGCGCGCGCCGAGCCGGTAGTCGGTGAGCCGCCAGGTTGCGACGACGTTGAGGTCATGCCGGCGATCGTGGCCCGGCGTCCAACGGAGGCTGTCGCGCGAACGCGAGCTCACTCCATACGTGTACGCGATCCAGCCGTTCACACCCTTCGCGCGCTGCAGTTTGGCGAGCAGGTCTACGCCGTACGAAGTCCCTGTCGCAGCGAAGAACTCATCGCCGTGGATGGCGGGATCTTCCGACGGGTTGACGTCGAGCACGTTGTCATAACGCTTGTAGAATCCTTCGACGCGGACGGTGCCCGCGTCGCCAAGACGATGCTCGGCGCCGGCGACCCAGTGCCACGCGCTGGCGACGGGGATGACGGAATCGCTCGCGATCCAGACCTCGAAATAGCGCAGCGGACCGTCGCCGGTGAGCGAGTGCTGTGACTGTGTAACGCGTGCCGCGGCGGCGGTCAGAGCGAAATCCGGGCGGACGAAGTACTTGAGAGAGAGACGTGGGGACAGCGACGCCCACCTGCGGTCGCGCAGCACCTCGCCGCGCAGCCCTCCCTCGACGATCCATCGCGACGACAAGCGCCAGATGTCGTCGACCCACGCCGCCGCCGAGGCGGGCCGCTGGCGGAGGTCGTAGCTCGTCGTGGCCGTCTGTGCGGAGCCGGAAGCGTAGCGTACGCGCTGCGCCGCCAGTTCGTAACCGACCGAGCGATCGTCGGAGCTGCCGTGTGCGAGGAGCGATCCGCTGAGTGTCAGGTCGTTGATCGAGCTCCGTTGGCTGAAGGCGCCGTCGCCGAGATCGAGCAGGGTGGAAAAGCCGGAGAGCGACACCCGCTGCTCGACCGTCGCGTTCGTGCCTAACGGTCGCGAGATCGTCGCTCCGAGCAGGCGGTTGCCCCAGTCGAACGCCCACTGCCCCGCCCCGGCCTTCGTTCCCGAGTCGCTGGCGAATTCCGCCAGATTCGCGTCGAGCACGTCACGCCCTTCGTAGGCGGTGACCGTCAGGTGCGTGCCGCCGGCGAGCGACCAGCTCGCGTGGGCATGGAGATCGTGAAAGTGATAGGGGAAGATGTTATCGGTGAACATCGACGCGAGCGCGTCGGCGTAGGTGCGACGGCCAGCGATGCTCCAGGTGGCGCGCCCGTGATCGGCGCTTCCGGCAAGGCGCGCCGTCGCGCCTAACGCGGAGACGTCGGCGGTGCCATGCATGCCGGGTCGCGCATCCTCGGCCGAATGAACGTCGAGCACGCTCGACAGGCGCCCGCCGAAGCGGGCCGGGAACGCAGCGGTCATCAGCTCGATCCCGCCGACTGTCGCGTCCATGAAGGTGCTGGCCAACCCGCCGAGATGAAACGGATTGTAGACCGGATAACCGTCGAGCAGGATCAGGTTCTGGTCCGCCTCGCCCCCGCGCACATTGAGCCCGGTGTTGAAGTCGTTGCGGGCGACGACGCCGGGGAGAAGCTGCGCGACGCGAACGACGTCCGGCTCGCCGACGACGGGGACGCCGGCGAAAGCGGCGGCAGTCATCGAGATCGTGCCGACGGCCGGCTTCGTCTCGAATGTCTCGGCGTCGGGGGAGCGCGCGACGGTCTGCACGGCCGCGAGCCGATGCGGCTCTTGCTCGAGAGCGATCTCGATGCGCAGAGTGTCGCCGGCGATGACGTCGATCGTCGTTGTCGCGTCGCGGTAGCCACGCTGCCTGACGATGAGGCTGTGCGAGCCGGCGCTGACAGCGCCGAGCACGAATCGCCCCGTGCTGTCCGTCGTCGCGCGCGATGCTTCCTCGCTGATCGACACCGCGGCGCCGGTGACAGCGATCACGGCGCCGCTGTCCGGACGGGCGATCACGCGGCCGGCGACCACTCCTGATCCCGCGCCCTGCGCGGCGAGCAACGCGGGAGCGGCAGCGATCATCGCGGCGAGCGCCGCACCGTGGAGGAGGCTCAGGATTGCCGAGGTTCGGGTTTCGCCGATGATATACCGCCGAAGCCGCAGCTCGGCCAGCCACGAGCCGACTGTAAGGATTTGGTGAACCTCGATTTTCGGTCGCGACAATCCACCGACGGCGTTATGATGGGGCCCATGAATGAGCCCCTGCAGGAACGAGTCGTCGCCGCGCTCGGCGAGCAGTACGAGGTCGAGAGCGAGATCGGGCGCGGTGGAATGTCGGTGGTGTACCGTGCGCGCGACCGCCGGCTCAATCGGCCCGTCGCGATCAAGGTGCTGCCGCCGGAGCTCGCCTTCGACCCGGCGATCCGCGCGCGGTTCACGCGTGAGGCGCAGACCTCCGCGCACCTCTCGCACGCGCACATCGTCCCGATCTACGACGTCGGCGAGCGCGATGGCCTCGCCTGGTTCGTGATGACGATCGTCACCGGCGGAAGCCTCGCGACGCTGATCGAACGCGAGCCGCGGCAGTCGGTCGACGAGGTGCGGCGCCTGGTCTGCGAAGTCGCCGACGCGCTCGCCTACGCGCACCTGCGCGGGGTGATCCATCGCGACGTGAAGCCGGACAACATCCTGCTCGACGAAGCGAGCGGACGGGCGCTCGTCACCGATTTCGGGATCGCCCGCGCGGTCGAGTCGGGCACCCGCCTAACGGTCACCGGGATGGCGATCGGGACGCCGACCTACATGTCGCCCGAGCAGGCGCTCGGCGAGCGCGAAGTCGACGGGCGGAGTGACATCTATTCGCTC
The DNA here is from genome assembly GCA_025936015.1 of Gemmatimonadaceae bacterium. Taxonomy (GTDB): domain Bacteria; phylum Gemmatimonadota; class Gemmatimonadetes; order Gemmatimonadales; family Gemmatimonadaceae; genus JABFXC01. The sequence continues at coordinate 1,868 of JAICUE010000059.1, read as the reverse complement.
GGCGTGCTCGGCTACCAGATGCTGACCGGCCGCGTGCCGTTTGCCGCGGGAAATTCGATGGCGCTGCTGCTGAAGCACGTCAGCGAGCGCCCCCAGCCGATCGTCGATTTCCGGCCGGACGCGCCGGCTGCGCTGCGCGACGCGATCGAACGGGCAATGATGAAATCGCCCGAAGACCGGTGGCCGACCGCTGGCGCATTCCGCCAGGCGCTGATGTCGGATCGCGGGCAAGGGCCCTCGTGGCGCGCCGAGCAGCGGGAGCCGGTTCGCTACACGTCGCCGCGACCGAACAGCGTCCGGAGCGCGGGCCCCGCGCGGGAGAGCGTGCGGAGCGAACAGCGGCCGGTATCGCCGCGACGCGGGACGCCGGTGGCGGGCGTTGCGCAGTCGGGCGAGGTGGCGCCGCGTCTCCGCGACGGGGTGGTGTTCGTCCCCGAGCACCTCGCGGCGCTTACCCCGGCGCAGCGAACCGACCTGCGCCTCTGGCACGGCCGCGTCGACCTGTTCGATCGCATCCGGACGATGCGGCGCTATACCTGGGTAACGTTAGGCGCGGCCTGCCTCGCGGTGGTGGGATTCGGTTTCGGCCTCAGCGAAGGTGTCCCACCGCTCGTGCTTGCGCCGATCATTCCGATCTATATGGGAATCAAGATGCGGAAGCGCGGCCTCTCGCTGCGCGAGAGCGGGCTGCGGCTGCGGCGGGTGCTGCTCGCACCGCGGGCACGATGGGTGTTGCCCGCGGCACCACCGACGACCACCGACCAACAGCTCGAGAAGCTCGCGCCGCGCGAGGTGCTCGAGAGTCCGCAGGGCGCGGCAGTGCGGCGGGCGGCCGCGGACCGCGCGGCGATTCAGGGGATCGCGGCCGCGCTGCCGAAGGCCGATCACGCGCTGCTCACCGACCTCGACCCGACGGTGAATGCGCTCGTCGAACGTGTTGCGACGCTGGCGCAGGCGCTGCACCGGCTCGACCAGAGCTTCGACCCGCGATTGGTGAGCGAGCTCGATGCGCGCATTGCCCGAGCAGCAGGCGAGAGCGAGTCGCCCGAAGGAGCCCGCCAGCTCGCGCTGCTGCAGCGACAGCGCGCGACGCTCGAGGACCTGGTGCAGCGCCGCGCGGCGCTCGCCCGCCAGATGGAGAGCGCGGGGCTCGCCCTCGGAAATCTTCGGCTCGACCTGGTGAAGCTGCGCTCCTCAGGGCTGCAATCGGCGCTCGTCGATGTCTCCACCGCGACGCAGGAGGCGCGAGCCTTGTCGCGCGAGATCGGGATCCTGCTCGAGAGCGCGGCGGAAGCGGGCAAGATGTAGCCCGCGCGCTCGCCAGACCCCCGCAAAAAACTTTCGCGGCGATGTCGAGAATCCATCGGCGGCTCCGACTCCCTTATGCCAGCGTCAATCAGGGCGCGGACAAACCCAGGAGCAAACGATGAAATACATGCTGATGATGAATGCCCCGCGCGGGGACGGCAACTTCGCCGTCATGAAGTGGTCGCCGGCTGAACTGAAGGCGCATGTCGCCTTCATGCACTCGCTCAACAACGATCTCAGGAACGCGGGCGAGCTGGTGAGTGCCGAGGGGCTCGCCTCGCCCGGCGAGGCGAAGCTCGTGCGTGCGGGGAAGAACGGCCAGCCGGCGACGGACGGGGTGTTTCCGGAAACGAAGGAATACCTCGCGGGATTCTGGATCGTCGACGTCGAGAACGCTGAGCGTGCGTACCAGATCGCGGCGAAAGCGTCGTCGGCGCCCGGCCCCGGCGGAAAGCCGCTCATCATCCCGATCGAGGTTCGGCAGGTGATGAGCGCACCTCCCACGAACGATTGACTGCCGCAGGCGCCTCGTCCAATCAACCAGAATCTGTCGAGCACCT
>JAICUE010000343.1 GCA_025936015.1 Gemmatimonadaceae bacterium | reverse complement strand
GAGCCGTTGACGACCCACTCGCCGTCGCGCAGCTCGGCGGTCGTGCGCGAGGCGGCCGCGTCCGAGCCGGCACCCGGCTCCGTGAGCCCGAACGCAGCGAGCTTCCGCCCGGAGGCGAGGTCGGGCAGCCACTCCTGCTTCTGCTCCTCGGACCCGAAGAGGAGGATCGGCATCGTCCCGAGCGAGGTGTGCGCGGCCATCGTGATTGCGACCGACGAGTCGATTCGCGTCAGCTCCTCGACCGCGATCGCGTACGAGAGCGTGTCGGCGCCGGCGCCGCCGTACTCCTCCGGGATCGTCATGCCCATCAGCCCGAGCTCGGCCATCTCCGCGACGAGGTCGTACGGGAAGCGCTTCTCGCGGTCGAGCTCCTCGGCGACCGGAGCGACCTTCTCGAGCGCGAACTGCCGGACCGTGTCGCGGAGCAGCTCGTGCTCGTCGTCGAGGTCGAAGCCGAGGCTCACTTGATCAGCTCCTCGGCCAGTTCGACGATCAGGCGCACGCCGTAGCCGGTGCCGCCCTGGTCGAGCGCATAGTCGGGCCGGCGCCGCGCGATGTAGGCGGGGGCGACGTCGAAGTGGGCCCAGGGGCCGTCGCCGGCGAACTCGCGCAGCAGCTCGGCGGCGAGGATCGCGCCCCCTTCGCCGAGATCGGATGCGTTCTTCATGTCTGCGAAGTCGGAGTCGATGTAGCGGCGGTAGCGCGGATGGAGTGGGAACCGCCAGGCCAGGTCGCCGCTGCGTTCCGAGGCGCGCTCGACGGCCGCGGCGAACGTCTCGTCGTTGCAGAACCAGCCGGCGTAGAGGTCGCCGAGCGCGCGCACCATCGCCCCGGTGAGCGTGGCGAAGTCGGCGATGTGCGTGGCGCCGTTCGAGCGCGCATAGTGCAGCGCGTCGGCGAGGATCAGCCTGCCTTCGGCGTCCGTGTTGATGATTTCGATCGTCTTGCCGTTCGAGATGCGGAGGATGTCGCCCGGTTTGTAGGCCGCGTTGCCCTGCACGTTCTCGGTCGCGGCGACGACGGTGAGCACGCGGAGCGGCAGGCCGAGCTCGGCGATCGCCGCCGTCGCCTCGATCACCGCTGCACCGCCGGACATGTCGCCCTTCATGTCCTGCATGCGAAGCGCCTTCTTCAGGGAGATCCCGCCCGAGTCGAACGTGACCGCCTTGCCGACGAGGCCGAGGGTCACGTCCTCACGCGCGCCGGGTGGGTCGTGGCGCATCACGATCAGCCGCGGCTCGCGGGCGCTGCCGGCGGCGACGGATGCGAGCCCGCCCATTCGCTGCTCGTCGATCCAGTCGCGGCCGTGCGCCTCGACGGAGAGGTGATCGCCGGCGAGGGAGCGGGCGTGATCGGCGAGGGCGGCCGGCGTCAGGTCGTTCGGCGGGCGGTTCGCGAGGTTCCTGGTCGCGTCGAGATGGCGGACGACGACCTCCTGCCGCTGCGCCAGCTCGTGCAGGTCTGCCGGCGCGTCGAGTGCGAGTGTGAGCTCGGGCCGGCCGTCGTAGCGCTGCTTGTAGAGACCGGGGTCGTAGGCGCCGTACGCGGTGCCCTCGACGATCGCGCGCACCTCGCCGGCGGTCGTCGCGGTCCACGCGACCGTGCCGCCCGCGCGGCGAAGCGATCGTGCCGCGTGTGCGGCGGCGGTGCGAAGGCCGTCAAGGCCGGGCAGCCCGGGAGCGCCGACACGAAGGTCACCCCCGTCGCGCCGAACCTCCCCGGGCTCGAGGTCCGGGTCGAGTCGCGCCCGGACGTCGGCGGCCGCAGCCTCCCTGGTCTCGACCAGCACGGTGCGCGACTCTATCTCCTGTACGGTTGGCGCCGTGGCGGCCAAGGACTTCTTCGACAACCTCGAAGCGCGCGCCGACCCGGCGAAGCTCGCAGGAATGTCGAACTCGTACCTCTTCGACATCGAGAACGAGGGGCAGTGGCTGGTCACGGTCGCCGACGGGAAGCTGTCGGTCGCCGAAGGCGGGGGAGACGCCGATGCCACGATCACGGCGTCCGCGGAGACGTTCGACAAGATCGTCGCCGGCGAGCAAAACCCGACGACCGCCTACATGACCGGCAAGCTGAAGATCAAAGGCGACCTCGGCGCCGCCATGAAGCTCCAGAAGCTTTTCTAGCGACGCACCGAAAGGGTGTCAGACACCTTCAGGTGTCTGACACCAGTTCGACGAGCAGCACGCCCCCGGCGACGCGATCTCCTTCGGCAACGTGAACGGCCGCCACGGTCGCGGCGTACGGAGACACGAGCGGCGTCTCCATCTTCATCGCCTCGAGCACGACGAGCGGCTCGCGGGCGGCGACCCGGTCGCCTGCGGCGACGAGCACCTTGATCACCGTCCCCGGCATGGGCGCGACGACGTTCCCTGACTCCTCGCCCGGCCCGTGCTCGTGGGCGGCGGCGTCGACGTCGGGCGCCGCCTGAACGGCGGATGCGGGCAGGTTGAGCCGGAAGCCGCCGTGCCAGACCGGGTCGGGGAGGCGGGCCGGCGGTGCGGAGAGCGGCGGATGCTCGACAAGGAACGCGGTCGTCGCCTCGCCGGCGCGGACCACCGGGTGCGCGACGAGCCAGCGCAGGAACGGAAGGTTCGTCGTCACGCCCGCCACCTCCGTCGCGGCGAGCGCGGCCGCGAGCCGGTCGAGTGCTTCGTCGCGGGTGTCGGCGCTCGCGATCAGCTTCGCGATCATCGGGTCGTAGCCGGTGCCGATCTCGTCCCCCTCGGCAACGCCGGCGTCGACGCGCACCGACGCGGGCAGACGGAGCCGCTCGATGCGTCCCGCCTGCGGCAGGAACGTGCGCGGGTCCTCCGCATAGAGCCGCACTTCGACGGCGTGTCCGCGCAGCGTCGGCACGACGTCGAGCTGCTCACCCTGCGCGATCCGGAGCTGCCACTGAACGAGGTCGACGCCGGTGACCGCCTCCGTCACCGGGTGCTCGACCTGAATCCTCCCGTTCAGCTCGAGGAAGAAGAACTCCCGTCCCTCGACGACGAATTCGGCGGTGCCCGCGGACCGGTAGCCGATCGCGCGTGCGAAGCGAACCGCCGCGTCGCTCATCTGCGCGCGGAGGTCCGGATCGAGCGCCGGCGACGGCGACTCCTCGAGCACCTTCTGATGGCGGCGCTGCACCGAGCAGTCGCGCTCGCCGAGCGCGAGCACCGTCCCGTGCGCGTCCGCGAGCAGCTGGATCTCGACGTGGCGCGGCCGCTCGAGATAGCGCTCGAGGTATACGCGGTCGTCGCCGAACGCCGCCTTCGCCTCGCGCCGGGCCGCGTCGAGCGCGTCGTCGAGCTCGTCGCGCGCCCGCACGACGCGCATGCCGCGGCCGCCGCCGCCCGCCGCCGCCTTCACGATCAGCGGCGGCTCGGACGTTTCGGGGATCGTCGGCACTCCGGCCTCGAACGCGAACCGCTTCGCCGCGAGCTTGTCGCCGCCCGCGCGGAGCGCGTCGGGCGGCGGGCCGATCCAGACGAGGCCGGCCGCCTCGACCGCCTCCGCGAAGTCGCCGCTCTCCGCCAGGAACCCGTAGCCCGGATGGATCGCATCGGCGCCGGCCTCCTTTGCCGCCCGGATGTGTTCCTCGGAGTCGAGGTACGAACGGATCGACACCGTCCCGTCGGCGGAGCGCGCGTGCAGCGATCCCGTGTCGTTCGGCGCGACGACCGCTACGGTGCCGAGCCCGAGCTCGCGCGCAGCGCGGAAGACGCGGAGCGCGATCTCCCCGCGGTTCGCGACGAGCACCCTGTTCACGCGCGGGAGGTTAGTCGCCCGGAAAGCGCGAACGAGGCGATGCACACAACCGCCAGGG
>JAICUE010000573.1 GCA_025936015.1 Gemmatimonadaceae bacterium | reverse complement strand
CTGGCGGAGCGTCTCGAAGAACATCGGCCTGCCGCTCGAGCTGCTCGGCTGGGACCGCGCGAAGCGGAAGGCACGCGTCGAGGAGATGCTCGAGCTCGTGGAGCTCACGTCGTTCGCGGATCACAACCCGTGGGAGCTCTCCGGCGGCATGCAGCAGCGCGTCGCGATCGCACGCGCGCTCGCGTTCGAGCCCGCACTCCTGCTGATGGACGAGCCGTTCGGTGCGCTGGACGAGATGACACGCGAGCGTCTCAACCTGGAGCTGCTCTCGATCTGGCAGAAGCTCTCCTCCACCGTCGTCTTCGTCACGCACTCGATCTCCGAAGCGGTGTTCCTCTCGACGCGCGTCGTCGTCATGAGCCCCAGGCCGGGGCGCATCGCCGGCATCGTCGACGTCGACCTGCCCTACCCGCGCACGGTCGAGACGCGCGAGGCGCCGCGCTACTTCGAGCTCGTGACGGAGGTGCGCGAGCTCCTGCGCAGCCGCGGCGAGCACCTGCTCCCCGAGGAAGAGGCGGCGCTCGCGGAATGAACGCGACCGCGCGCCAGGCGCGTGACTGGGTGCCCGCAGCGGCGGTGTTCATCCTCGCGATCGCGGTGTGGCAGGGATCGATCGCCGCGTTCCACATCCAGCAGTTCCTGCTGCCGAAGCCGACCGCGATCGTCTCCAGCTTCTGGAACGAGCGCCACACGCTGTGGCCGGCCGGCTGGATGACGTTCCAGGAGGCGCTCGGCGGCTTCGTCGGCGGGTCGCTGATCGGCATGGCCGTCGCGACGCTCGTCAGCCGCTTCAAGATCGTCGGCACGGCGCTGATGCCGATCGCGATCGCCGCGAACGCCATTCCGATCATCGCGTTCGCGCCGATCTTCAACGTGTGGTTCAACCCGCTCTCGCCGCATTCGAAGATGGCGATCTCGGGCGTCCTCTGCTTCCTGCCCGTGATGGTGAACACGCTGCGCGGCCTGCAGAGCGCGAGCCCGCGGCAGATCGAGCTGATGCGCTCCTACGCCGCATCCGACGTGGAGATCTGGCGGCGGGTGCGCGTGCCGACGGCGCTGCCGTTCGTCTTCACGGCGCTCAAGGTGGCGAGCGTGCTCGCGATGATCGGCGCGGTCGTCGGCGAGTACTTCGGCGGCTCCTTCAACGCGCTGGGGGTGCTGATCCGCTCGAAGGCGCAGGTTTTTCAGTTCGAGACGGCGTGGGCGGGCATCCTCGTGGCCTCGCTTCTCGGGATTGCGCTGTACGCCGCGGTGGCACTCGCCGAGCGGCTCATCGTGCGCTGGGCGCCCGAGACGAGGGACTCGTAATTCAACGGTTTTCGGTTCACAATCGACGACGGACACGAAGCAAGAAAGGGGAACGTGCATGAGGAAGCGCTGGGTCATGGGGAAGCGTTGGGTCGTAGGGACGGCGGGCCTGCTGGCGATCGCGGTGGCCGCGACGGCAGGTCTCGCGACGAGGGCGAGTGCCGCCCCGAAGCAGGCGAAGCTGACGAAGGTGACGCTGCAGCTGAAGTGGGTGCCGCAGGCGCAGTTCGCCGGCTACTACGCGGCGGAGCAGCTCGGCTACTACAAGGCGCAGGGTCTCGACGT
>JAICUE010000394.1 GCA_025936015.1 Gemmatimonadaceae bacterium | reverse complement strand
TTTTTTGTCGGGCGAAGCACCGGGTCGAAGGGCGAAATCGCGCGCCAGACGCTGGCCAAGGCGACCGCGGAAGAAACGGCAAAGCGGATCCTCGGCGACGCTGAACGTGAGGCCGAGTCCTCGCGGAAGGGAGCAGTTCTCGCCGGGAAGGAAGAGGTGATGCGCCTCCGCGAAGCCTTCGAGCAGGACGCGCGGGGTCGTCGCGTCGAAATCGAAACCGAAGAAAAGCGCCTTCAGGAAAAAGACACGGTTCTCGACCGGAAGCTCGAGCTGGTCGAGCAGCGCGACCGCGACTTCAATCGCCGCGTCAGCGAAGTCGCGAAGCGCGAGAAGGCGACCGCCGACCGTGAACAGGAACTCGAGCGGCTGATCGGCGAACAACGCCACCGCCTGGAGCAGCTCGCGGGGATGACGGCGCAGGATGCGAAGGCAGAGCTGCTGCGGCGGATGGAAGAGGAAGCACAGGCCGACGCCGCCAATCGCATTCGCGAGATTCGCGAGACCGCCCGGCGCAACGCCGATCGCGAGGCGAAGAAGATCGTCGCGCTGGCGATCCAGCGCATCGCCGCCGAGCACACCGCGGAGAGCACGGTGTCCGCAGTCTCGCTGCCGAACGACGAGATGAAAGGCCGCATCATCGGCCGCGAGGGGCGGAACATCCGCGCCTTCGAGCTGGCGACCGGTGTAGACGTGATCATCGACGACACGCCGGACACGGTGGTGGTCAGCTCGTTCGATCCTATCCGGCGCGAGATCGCGCGCCTTGCGCTCGAGAAACTCGTCACCGACGGGCGGATTCACCCCGGCCGCATCGAAGAGGTTGTGAAGAAGGCGCAGGGCGAGATCGCGACGAAGATCGTCGAACTGGGTGAAAGCAGTGCGTACGAGGTCGGCGTTCATGGACTGCATCCGGAGATCATCAAGCTGATCGGCCGGATGCACTGGAGAACGAGCTACGGCCAGAACATCCTGCAGCACTCGAAGGAAGTCACCTGGCTCGCGGCAACGATGGCGGCGGAGCTCAAGCTCGACGTCGCGATGGCGAAGCGCGGCGCCCTGCTTCACGACATCGGGAAGGTGCTCACGCACGAGCACGAGGGCACGCACGTCCAGCTCGGCGTCGAGGTCGCGACGAAGTACGGCGAGCATCCGCTCGTCGTCAATGCGATCGCCGCGCACCACGACGACGTGCCACACGAGAGCGAGATTTCGGTGCTGGTGCAGGCGGCCGACGCGATTTCAGGCTCGCGTCCAGGCGCGCGCCGTGAGGCATTCGAGACCTACGTGAAGCGGCTCGAAGGGCTCGAGAAGATCGCGTCGAGCTACCGCGGGGTGGAGAAGGTCTACGCGATCCAGGCCGGGCGCGAGATCCGCGTCGTGGTCACCCCTGACGACGTCGATGACACGCGGTCGGCCGCGCTCTCCGAGGAGATCGCGCGGCGCATCGAGTCGGAGCTCCAATATCCGGGGCAGATCAAGGTGGTCGTCATCCGCGAGACGAGGGCAGTGGACTTTGCACGCTGACGGCGCGGTGGACCGGGGCTCGCACGGCGAGGAGCTTGGCCGGATCATCGACGGTGCGGCGATCGCTCGGCGAATCCGCGACAAGCTCGCCGGGGAGGTCGAAGCGCTCGCCGCGAGCGGAGTGGTGCCCGGCCTCGCTGTGATTCTCGTCGGTGACGACCCGGCGAGCGCGGTGTACGTCGCGTCGAAGGAGCGCGCCTGCGCGGAGGCCGGGATGAATGGCCTGACGATCCGCCTTCCGGCGACGACGACGCAGCGCGATCTGCTCGATCAGGTGCGCGCGCTGAACGATGACCCGTCGATTCACGGAATCCTCGTCCAGATGCCGCTTCCGAAGCAGATCGATCCTGACACCGTGATCCGTGCAATCGATCCGACCAAGGACGTCGATGGATTTCACCCGATCAACGTCGGGAAGTTGCTCATCGGTGAAGAAGATGGGTTCGCGCCCTGCACGCCGGCGGGGGTGCAGGAGCTGCTGGTACAGAGCGGGGTCAACACGTTAGGCAAGGACATCGTGCTGATCGGGCGCAGCAACATCGTCGGCAAGCCGATGGCCGCGCTCCTGCTGCAGGATCATCTCGGCGCGAATGCGACGGTGACGATCTGTCACCGCTACACCCGCGACCTCGCCGCTCACACCCGGCGCGCCGACATTCTCATCGCCGCCGCCGGACGTCCGAAGCTCGTCACGGCCGATATGGTGAAGCAGGGCGTCGTCGTGATCGACGTCGGCATCAACCGCGTGAGCGATGCCTCGGCGCCAAAGGGCTACCGGCTCGTCGGCGACGTCGACTTCGATGCGGTGCGGCCGCTCGCCTCGCAGATCACGCCGGTGCCGAAGGGTGTCGGGCCGATGACGATCGCGATGCTGATGAAGAACACGGTTCGCGCCGCCGCGATGCATGCGGCGCGCGTGAGCGCACTCCGCGGCGTCGCGATCGGGGAGATGGCGTGACGGGACGACGCCCGCGCCGCGGCCCGGCTCGGCCGAGCGATGCGCTCGACATGTTCCTCGACCCGTTGTTCGCGCTGGCGAACGCGCCGCTCGAAGAGGCACACGCGCCCGACCTCATCGAGGCATCGATCGAAGCGTCGGTCGAGCTGTCATTCGATGCCGCGGCCGACGCGCCGGGCGAAACCGCCGCGACGGCGATTCCGGTCTCGGTCCTGAACCAGACCGCGCGCGACGTTCTCCAAGGGGCATTCCCGCGGCTCTGGGTGCGCGGAGAGATCAGTGACTTCAAGCGCCATCGCAACGGCCACTGGTACTTCTGCCTCGGCGACGGTGAGGCGCAGGTGCGTTGCGTCGTCTGGTCGCGCGACCAGCGACGGATTCCGGCCGCACCCGATGAAGGGATGATGGTCTCAGCGTTAGGCCAGCTGACCGTCTATCCGGCGCGCGGCGACATGCAGCTGGTGGTGACGGGGATGGAAGCCGAAGGGGACGGCCTGAGGCGCAAGGCGATGGAGCTCGCGCTGCGCCGGCTCGAGCGCGACGGCCTGCTTGCCCCCGACCGGAAGCGCGCCCTGCCGCGCTATCCGCGGCGGATCGCCGTGGTGACGAGCCCCACCGGCGCGGCGATCCGCGACGTGATCGCCGTGGCGCGCCGCCGCTCGCCGGGCATCGAGATCGTCATCGTGCCGGCTGCCGTCCAGGGGGAGAACGCGCCCGACGAGCTGTGTGCCGCGCTTGACCGGCTCGCGCGCTGGGGCGACGCCGACGTCGCCATCGTCGGCCGCGGCGGCGGAGC
>JAICUE010000274.1 GCA_025936015.1 Gemmatimonadaceae bacterium | reverse complement strand
TCTTCGCCACCTTCCGGGACCAGCTCGCGGCTGCTCCCGCGCGCCGTTAGGCATGTCGTGACCGAGCTGTCGGCCAGCAAGACGGCGTTCGGCGTCGCCTGGCTGCGCGCCGCGCATCAGATCGTCGACGACCCGCCGCGAATGGGCCTCGCCCCTGCGCATCTTCGAGATCGACCAGCCGGCCAGCCAGGAGTCGAAGCGTGCGCGGCTCGCCGCCGCGCGCATCGCGATACCGCCTAACGTCACGTTCGTCCCGGTGGACTTTCAAGCGGAGCCGCTGGAGAACGGCCTTCGTCGCGGGGGAGTCGACTCTTCCGAGTCTGCCTTTTTCTCGTGGCTCGGGGTCACGATGTACCTCACGCGCGATGCGGTCGACGCGGTCTTCCGGACCATCGCCGCGTTTCCGCCATCGAGCGAAGTGGTGTTCACCTTCGCCTCACGGCGCGACGCCACGGAGCTCTCGAGCGATCTCGCCGAGCGCGCAGCTGAACTTGGCGAGCCGTGGCTGAGCTACTTCGATCCGCCGGAGCTCGAAGCGCTTCTTCGGCGTCTCGGCTTTTCACGCGTGTCGTTTCTCACGCGGGATGAAGCGGCGACTCGCTACTTCAATGGGCGCAGCGACGGACTCCCGGTTCCGCGCCGCGTTTCGATCGGCAGGGCGATCGTCTGATCCGCGGTCGGGCCGGCGTCCTACTGCAGCTTGAACCCCGTCGCGACCTGACGCATCAGGCGCTCGGGCGTGTGCACGTTCGGGAACAGCATCCGGTCGCTCACGTTGTTCAGCGCCGCGCGCATCGTCTCGAACCGGACCGCCGCCATCGCGTAGAGTGCACGCAGTCCATGCTCCTCGGCGAGCCGGTGATCGGCGGCGAGCTGGAACCCGCGCTTCCCCATCTCGTCGTAGTAATCGAGATCGGGACCGCCCTTTCTCCAACGGCGCTGCGCGATGAAGTCCGGGAAGAGCCCGCCCAGCCAGAGCGCGTAGTTGCCGAGATGCGCGCGAACGAGGAAGCTGCGCTGCGCGTCTGGGTCGTTCGCGTCGTTGATCAGCGCGGCCAGGGTGTCATAACGTTCGTCATCGGCGTCACCGACGCGCTCGGCACGGCCCTTCGCCCCGAACGCGATCACGATCGCCGCCATGTAATCGGCGAGGGCACGATTGTCCTCGCCGACCTCGTGGAGCGCGTGCCGCACCGCGACGTACGCGAAGAGCGGGAACGACGAATGCGCGCCCTGCGGTGCGTGCATTAGTGCGGCGATCAACCGCGGATCGTCGAGCAGCGCATCGATGCCAGCATCGCGCAACGCTGCCTCGCACTGCGACAGCTCGCGCTCATCGCCGCGGGCAATCAGTCGCATTGCGAGCTGTGCGTCGTCGCGGGTGAGACGATGTCGGACGTCGGCGAGAATCATGTGGCCTCATCGATCGGGACGTCGTGCATGTGATCGTACTCGACGATCACCAGCGGGGATCCACCCCTTTTCAGAGTGACGAACCACCATCGGTCAGGGCACGAACCATTTCAACTGCGCTGTGACCCCGGCCCGTTCGCCGAGTGGCAGTCGCTGGTCGAGAGTGCTGGCGGCCATTCCCTTCCCTCGGCGCGATGGCGATCTTGCCAGACGATGGGACTTCGCACACTGCACATCGACGCCGGCCGCGAATGGCGCGGCGGACAGCGGCAGGTCTGGCTGCTCGCGCAGGGACTGCGGGCGCGCGGTCACGAGCCGCTCGTCGTCGGCATCCCCGATTCCCCGCTCCTGCAACGCCTGCGCGCGCGCGGCATCGCGGTCGCCGCGGTTCCGATGCGCGCCGATTGGGACCTCCGCGCCGCGCGCCGCATTCGCTCGCTGATCAAGGCGTGGCGTCCCGACGTCGTCCACGCGCACGATGCGCGCGGCCATGCGATCGCGATCGCTGCGCTGTTAGGCTCGGAGGTGCCGCTCGTCGTCACGCGCCGCGTGGCGTTCGTTCCGAAATCCGTGCGCTTCAAGTACGGCCGCCGCGTCGCGCGATTCATCGCGATCTCGAACGCGGTGCGCGATGCGATGATCGGCGGTGGCGTCGACCGCGATCGGATCGAGGTCGTGTTCTCCGGGGTTCCCACACCAGAGGTCAAGCAGCCGCGCGATTGGCGGCGTGAGTGCGGCTGGCCGGACGACAGCATCATCCTCGGCGTCGTCGGCGCGATGAGCGCGGAGAAAGGGATCGAGCTCCTCGCCGACGTCGCGCACCGGCTTCCGGCTGCGGCCCGGGCCCGCGCCCGCCTCGTGCTCCTCGGCGGAAAATCGAGTGGGCGCTGCAACATCGGCGGCCTCGAAGCCTATCGCGCCGGCTTCGTCGACGAGATTCACGCCGCGATGTCCGGACTCGACATCCTGCTGCATCCGTCGAGCGCGGAAGGGTTAGGCACCGCGGTCGTCGATGCGATGGCGCTCGGCCTTCCGCCGGTCGCGTTCGCCGTCGGTGGACTCGTCGAGCTGGTGCAGCACGAGCGCAACGGGCTGCTCGTCGATGCCGGCGATGGTGCGGCCTTCGCCGCCGCGGCCACGCGCCTCATCACCGACGAGCCGCTCCGGCGACGGTTAGGCAGTGCCGGCCCGGCGCGCGCCGCCGATTTCGACGTCGACTCGATGGTCCAGGGGAGTGAAGCCGTGTACAACAGCGTGCTCGCCGCCACGAAGCCCCTCGATCCGCGCAAAGCGCGCGTCGTCTCGACGATAGTCGCAGAGAATTCAGAGCGGTTCTGATCGATACCGCGCTAGATTCAGGGCGACCCCGACCCCATCGACAGTGCTCTACCTCTGCATCCCCGCGCACAACGAAGCCGAGACCATCGGCGTGCTGCTCTGGCGCATCCGCAAGATCTTCCAGGATTACTCGCGTGAGTACGAGGTGCTCGTCTTCGATGACGGAAGCACCGATGCAACTCGCGAGACCCTCGAGCCCTACGTGAAGGTCCTGCCGCTGACGATTCTCGGCGGCGCGAAAAAAGTCGGCTACGCCGCCGCGATGGACGCGCTCCTCCGCGAGGCGTCGGCCCGCACACGCTACCCGCGTCGCGATGCGCTCATCACGATGCAGGGCGACTTCACCGACCAGCCGGAGAGCCTCCCCGAGCTCGTGAAGCGCTTCGAGGGGGGCGCGGACATCGTCGTTGGTGAGCACGATTACAAACAGTACCCGAAAGGCCCCGAACGAAATCTCCGGCGGGTCGCTCCCTGGATCATGAAGCCCTTCGTGAGGGTATCAGGAGTTGCGGACCCATTCAGCACCCTGCGCCTCTATCGCGTCTCGGTGGTCCGCGACCTGCTGAAGTCGGTTGGCGATAGTCGTCTCGTCGCCAACGACGGGTGGGCTGGCAACGTCGAGCTCCTGCTTCGGACTGCCCCACTCGCGCGGCGCATCGAAACCGCACCCCTCGAAGCCCGGCACGATCTCCGTTCGCGGGAAAGTCGGGTCCGCCCATGGGCGGTGGCCAAGGATCTTTACCGCTTCGGACGTTCGGCACGCACGATCGCTCCGCAGCCCCGCCGGGAGGCAGCTCAATCGCCATGACCCAATTATCACGTCTGCTCGGCGTCGCGATGGCGCTCGGAATCAGTTACGCGCCACTGCACGCCCAGACGCCAGACCCCGCGCCGGTGCGGACCGCGGCGATGCCGGTCCCCTTCGCGGTCGGAGAGCGTCTCGAGTACGACGTGAAATTCGGACCGATGCACGTCGGCAATGGCTCGATGGAAGTGCTCGGGAACGAGAACGTCCGCAACCGCCCGACGTGGCACATCATGTTTCGGGTGAAGGGCGGCACGTTCTTCTATCACGTCGACGACCGCTTCGAGAGCTGGATCGAGACCACGACGCTCTCCTCGCTCCGCTTCAAGCAGGACCTCGACGAAGGACGCCGCGACCGCGAGCGTACCTTCGAGATCTTCCCCGATCGCCCGTCCTACATCGAAGACGACAAGCCGGAAAAGCCCTCCGTCAGCCAGCCGCTCGATGACGGTTCGTTCCTCTACTTCATCCGCACCGTTCCCCTCGAAGTCGGCAAGACCTACGAGTTCGATCGCTACTTCCGTCCGGATCGCAACCCGGTGAAGATCACCGTCCTGCGCAAGGAACACATCAAGGTTCCGGCCGGTGAGTTCGACGCGATCGTGATTCGGCCGAGCATCAAGTCGAAGGGAATCTTCTCCGAGAACGGGCAGGCCGAGGTCTGGCTTTCGGACGACGACCGGCACATCATGCTGCAGATGAAGTCGAAGCTGTCGATCGGGTCCCTCAACCTCTACCTCAAATCGTACCGCCCGCCCCCGAGCCAGGCGCAGTAGCGCCTGACGGCCCGCCCGATTACGGCGAGGCCGATCTCGCCGCGATCCGCACGATCCCGATCGCTCGCCGGCCGAACAAGGTCCGCGCCGAGGAGTTCGCGTCCCCACCGGGAAGCGACCACTCCTTCGGCGCGTTTCTGCGCGCACTGCCTGACGTTCTCGTCGCCCGCGACTTCCTCGCCGTCGTGAACGCGATCGTCACCGCGCATCGTCGCGAGCGCGGCGTCGTCGTCATGCTCGGCGGCCACGTCGTGAAGACCGGCCTCGCGCCGGTGCTCATCGACCTGATGCGGCGCGGCGTGATCACCCATCTCGCGATGAACGG
>JAICUE010000530.1 GCA_025936015.1 Gemmatimonadaceae bacterium | reverse complement strand
GACAGCGCGTCGATCTCCGGCAGCGGGTACTTGTTGACGTCGATGATGTTGTCGAGCAGGTGCGTGCTGAGCTGGATGTCGCGGCGGAACGCGTCCCAGTCCATCACGCCGTCCTTCACGTACAGCCCGACGTTGATGCTGCCCAGGTTGCAGACATCGTAAGGCAGCAGCGGCTGCTCGCCGCACGGGTTGGTCGCTTCGTACGCGCCGAGGTGCGGCACCGGGTTGTAGCGGTTGGCCTCGTCGATGTAGAAGCAGCCCGGCTCGCCGGTGCGCCAGGCGCCGAGGATCATCTTGTCCCAGACCATGTTCGCGTCGAGGCGCGCGACTTCCTTCCCCGTCTTCGTGTCGCGCAGCGCATAGTCCGACTTCGACTTCACCGCGTTCATGAACTCGGTCGTCACCGCGACCGAGATGTTGAAGTTGGTGACCTGCGTGAGGTCTTCCTTGCAGGCGATGAAGTCGAGGATGTCCGGGTGGTCGACGCGGAGGATCCCCATGTTGGCGCCGCGCCGCGTGCCGCCCTGCTTCACCGCGTCGGTGCTCGCGTCGTACAGCTTCATGAACGAGATCGGGCCGCTCGCGACCCCGGTGGTCGAGCGCACCATCGCGCCCTTCTGGCGAAGGCGCGAGAATGAGAACCCGGTGCCGCCGCCGCTCTGATGGATGATCGCCATCGAGCGCAGCGTGTCGTAGATCCCGTTCTGCCCGTTCGACAGCGAGTCCTCGACCGGCAACACGAAGCACGCCGAGAGCTGGCCTAACGGCCGGCCGGCGTTCATCAGCGTCGGCGAGTTCGGCTCGAACCGGCGCTGCGTCATCAACGAGTAGAACTCCTCGGCCACCTCGCGTACAGCTCCCTCACTCGCCCCGTAGCGGCGATCAGCTTCGGCGACGACGGTCGCCACGCGCCAGAACAGATCTTCGGGACTCTCCACCGGCTTTCCCTTGTCGTCCTTCACCAGGTAGCGCTTGGCCAACACCGTGCGCGCATTCTGGCTGAGGGAGACGGGACCGCTCGGAGGGGTGGTGGGGAGGGGCATCTTCAACACCTCGTACAGTGAAACGATGAAAAAAGACAGCGGCCGGGGGGGCCACAGGTGAAGCTGGTCTGGTCGTTCAGCAAGCTGCGAGTCGAACCGCTCGACTCCTTCGAAAACCGCGCAATTCGGAGGCGGGCGCGCAACCTAGCCGCGATCGTGATTCCGCGCCAGTGTTGCTGCAACTGCCTGTACCTATTGCGTTTACGTTATCAACATCACGAATGTCGTGGCGGCCTGGTCTTTCCACCGCTCGCCTTCGGTGACGCCCGTAACATCGTCGCCGAAGCCGAAGACAAACGCCGGGCGCGGCGGGGAAAGTTCCGGCCGCTGCCCGTAAGTCCGTGCCTTCGCTGACGTTGGAAAACAACCGGCGGGAGACGACGGCGCTCTGGTCGCGCTTCCGGCCCCTGCAGCACAACCGCGGAATCCCACTGCCGCAGATCCGTGGCTTGCCCGCAAACACGTCAGGCATGCGCCGTGCCCGGGGCCGAAGAACGCGCAAAGCGCGCGGTCGAGACCGGCGGTGCCTAACGTTGAGCGCGGCAGCACGGATTCCCGTGCTCGCGGCCGCTCTTCAACCTACCAGATCCGGCCGTCGCGCGCGATCAGGAATTTCGATGCAGGGGGAATTCGCCTCGCCGGTGCCGCTCCTGCATCGCCAGGTAGCTCTCGACCGTCCGGCGGATCCGCTCCCGCTCCGCCGGCGTCGTCGAGCGGACCACCCGGCCGGGCAGGCCGATCACCAGCGATCCTGGCGGGACCACCATCCCCTCGGGACAGAGCGCGCCCGCTCCGATGATCGAGCCCCTGCCCACGTGCACCCGGTTCAG
>JAICUE010000342.1 GCA_025936015.1 Gemmatimonadaceae bacterium | reverse complement strand
CCACAGTGAGACTCCCTGGATGCGGGCCCTGGCACGCGAGCCGCGTGACCCCCGCGCTCACGCCATGCGATTGGGCGCGCCGCCAGAACTCATGGTCTTCGTCGAGCACGGTGCAGACCGCGACGCTGGCGAAGATGAGATACGCATACGCGAACTTGCCGAGTGCGCCGGCAAGGACGCGGACGAGTGCGCGTCGCGCCTTCGCCGCGCGATCGTAGAAGCTGCGCACCAGTGAGCGCTTCCAGAGAAGCGTGTAGCTCCTCGCGTCGCCCGGACGGACGATGAAGTCGTAGTCGTTGTAGCTCGACACGAGGTCGAAGACGCGCGTCTGCGCAAAGCCCGCGTCCCGCGCGAGACGGTGGTATCCCGCGGCGTCGTAGAGCCAGGTGCGGTACGGCTGCCGGCGCCGGACGCGCGACGCGATATCGGCGACGACGCGCGGCACCGCGGGGACGAGGCGCATCTGCGTATGCGTGTCGGGCATCCCGGCGAGACTCTCCATCGCGAAGCGATTCTCGATCGCGAGCGCGAGCGTGCCGTGAGGAGCGAGCGTCCGCTTCATCTCGCGGAGCAGCGCCAGCTGCAGCGCGCGCGGGTCGCCATTCGCGTACAGGCCGGCCCACTCGAGCACACCGTTCATCGTCGCGAGGTCGACGCTGCCGCTCCGAACCGGAAGGTCGAAGCCGGTCGCGCGAACGAAGGCGTTGCCGGCGTTGCCTTCCTGCTTCGCGCGCAGCGCCGCGTACGAGATGCGGCTCCAGAGCGCGTCGATGCCGATCGCCGTGTTGAAGTGCTTGCCGAGGCCAAGCGCGAGCGAGCCGAAGCCGCAGCCGACATCGAGAGCGACACGGTCGTTCGAGAGCGCGAGCAGCAGATGCCAGTTGCCGAGCGACAGGTTCTCGAGTCGCTTCACGAAAAACGGGCGGAGTGAAGCAACGTCGGCAAGCGCGGTTCGCCAGCCCCGTTGCGCGCTGTCACGCGAGAGCAGCTCGAGCGCTGGCAGGTCGAGATCCTCCCACTCCGTGCTGCGCGCCTGCTGGTCGAAGTCAGCCATGATTGCGGGCGACAGTTGCACAAGGTGCGCCGCGGCCCACGGCTTGCCTTCCATGTGGCGACTGATCCGTTCTTTCCAACCGCACAAGGAAGCCGCTCATGGAACTCGAGACTCTCAAGGACCTCTACATCGACGAGCTGAAGGATCTCTACAGCGCGGAGAACCAGATTCTCAAAGGGCTCGCGCAGATGATCAAGAAGGCCTCGCACCCGGCCCTCAAGCGTGCGTTCACGACGCACGAGCGGCAGACGCGGCAGCACGTGAAGCGCCTCGAACGCATCTGCAAGCAGCTCGGTGTTTCTCCGAAGGGAAAGAAGTGTGAAGGGATGGAAGGGCTGATCAAGGAGGCGAAGAGCCTGATCCAGGAGAAGCCGGATGCCGACGTCCTCGACGCGGGGATGATCGCCGCCGCGCAGCACGTCGAACATTACGAGATGGCCGGCTACGGCTGCGTGCGAACCTATGCGCGCGCCCTCGGCTACGACGACCAGGCCGACCTGCTCCAGCAGACGCTCGATGAGGAGGGCGACACCGACAAGCTGCTGACCTCCATCGCCGAATCGCGCATCAACATCGACGCGGAGAGCTGAGCCGCACGTCGCTGCTCCGCGTCGGTCCAACTGATGGAGGCAGTCGTATTCACCGGGTCGAGCGAGATGGCACAGCGGTGCCGCTCGTTCGACTGGTCGGCGACACCGCTCGGCCCGGTCGCGTCGTGGCCGGCGAGCTTGCGTACGATCGTCTCGATCGTGCTGACGTCGGCATTTCCGAGCATCGTCCTCTGGGGACCCGAGCTCACCCAGATCTACAATGACGGCTACGCGCCGATCATGGGTGAGAAGCATCCGCGTGGACTCGGGATGCCCACCCGCGAGTGCTGGCCGGAGGTCTGGGACATCAACGGCCCGATCTACGAGCGGGTGCGCGCCGGCGAGACAGTCTTCTTCGCGAACAGGCCGTACCCGCTCCGCCGGCGCGGGCCTTCGCGAGGGCTCGAGACCGTCTACCTGACCATCTCGTACAGTCCGGCGCGCGACGACAGCGGCGCGATCGCCGGCGTGATGATCACGATGATCGACAGCTCGGGCGACGTCGCCGCGCGCGAGCTCGAGCTCGAGCGCGATTCGCTGCTCGGCGCCCTCTCGGTCGAGCGGGCACAGCTCGCGGATGTCTTTCGTCTCGCGCCGAGCTTCATCGCCGTACTGCGCGGGCCGACGCACGTCTTCGAGATGGCGAACGACGCGTACTATCAGCTGGTGGGCTCGCGGGAAATAATCGGCAAGCCGATACTCGACGCGCTCCCCGAGGTCCGCGATCAGGGGTTCATCCAGCTCCTCGACCGCGTGCTCGCAACTGGCGAGCCTTTCATCGGCCGCGAAGTCGCCGTGAAGCTCGCGCGCACCGACGGCCATCCGCCCGACGAGCGGTACGTCAACTTCGTCTATCAGCGGATGGCCGCCAGCGGTGGACGCGAAGACGGCGTGCTCGCGCACGGCTCCGACGTGACCGAACAGGTGCTCGCGCGGCGCGAGGTTGAGCGACTGCTCGCTGACAGTGAGCACACGCGCGAAGCGCTCGAGACGGCGAACGTGATGCTGGAAGAGCAGCAGGAGGAGATGGAGGTCGTCAACCAGCAGCTGCATGACACGGTCGAGGAGCTCGCGGCGCAGACGGCCGCCGTCGACGCCGTCAATGCTGCCCTTCGGTCCGCCGAGCAGCGGCTGCGCGACGTCTTCGAGCAGGCACCCGTCGCGGTCGCGGTGCTCAGTGGACCCGACCACATCTACACACTGGTCAGTCCACGCTACGCCGAATCACCGGGGAGCCACCGACCCTTGCTCGGACGCACGGTGCGTGAGGCATTCCCCGAGCTCACGGGGCAGGGGTTCGCCGAAACGATGGACCGTGTCTACGAGACGGGCGACTCGTACTTCGCTCGCGAGCGACGCGTGATGATCGACCGCGACGGCGACGGCACTCTCGAAGAATATTTCTTCGACGTCGGCTATCAACCGCTTCGCGACTCGAGTGGCGCAGTGTACGCCATCGCGAGCGTCGCCGCCGAAGTCACCAAGCAGGTGCACGACCGTCGCGCACTCGAAATCGCCCGCGCCGAGGCTGAGGAAGCGAATCGTGCGAAGAGCCAGTTCCTGACGACGATGAGCCACGAGCTGCGCACCCCGCTCAACGCGATCGCCGGATACGCGGACCTCCTGCTCGCGGGGGTCCGCGGCGCGCTGAACGAGAAGCAGATCATCGACATCGAGCGGATGAAGCGGAGCGGCCAGCATCTGCTGTCGCTGATCAACGACATCCTCAACTTCGCGAAGATCGAAGCGGGGCAGGTGCAGTTCCACGTCGAGCGGATGCCGGTGACGCGCGTGATCGCCGGCCTGGACGACCTCATTGCGCCGCAGGTTGCCACTCGCGCTCTTCGTGTCCGCATCGAACCACCGGAGCAATCGCTCACCATCGTCGGCGACTTCGAGAAAGTTCGACAGGTGCTCCTCAACCTCCTCTCGAACGCCGTCAAGTTCACCGACCACGGTGGCGAGATCGTCCTCACCACCACCGCCGACGACAGCACCGTCGGCATCGCCGTGACCGATACCGGCCGCGGGATCGGGCCCGAGCAGCTGGAAACCATCTTCGACCCGTTCGTGCAGGTGGATCGTCACCTGACGCCCACCAGCCAGCAGGGCGTCGGCCTCGGACTGGCGATCAGCCGTGACCTCGCGCGGCGGATGAACGGCGAGCTTCGGGCGAGCAGCACGTTAGGCAGGGGAAGCAGCTTCACGCT
>JAICUE010000347.1 GCA_025936015.1 Gemmatimonadaceae bacterium | reverse complement strand
TCACCCCGACGATCCAGCTCTCCTATCTGCTTTTCGATCTCGGCGGACGCGCCGGTACGATCGAAGCGGCGAAGCAGCGCGCGATCGCGGCGAATCTCACCCACAACGCAACGGTCGCCAACGCCGTGCTCCAGGTCGAGTCGAACCTGTTCACCTACCTCGCGGCGAAAGCGACGCGCGACGCGCAGCTCGAGACGGTCAGTGAGGCGCAAGCCGATCTCGCCGCCGCGACCGCGCGACAGGACGCCGGCGTCGCGACGCTGCAGGAAGTGCTGCAGACGCGGACCGCGCTCTCCCAGGCGCGCTTTCAGCTCGCGACCTACGAGGGCGACCTGCTCGGCGCGCGCGGAAACCTCGCGCAGGCGATGGGACTCTCGGCGAACACCCGCTTCGAGATTCCCGACGTGACCGCGAGCGATTCCGTCGGCGACGTCGCCGCGTCGGTGGACACGCTGATCAATCGCGCGATCGCCGCCCGTCCCGAGCTCGCCGAGCTCCGTGCCGAAGCCGCTGCACTCGCCGCGCAGGTACGCGTGACCCGATCGGCCGGGCTTCCGGCGCTGACACTGACGTCCAGCACCGCCTACATCGGCACGCTCCAGTCGAGCACGAACAACAACAGCAGCAATCATAACGTGCAGATCGGCGTCGGCCTGCAGATCCCGCTGTTCAATGGCTTCGCCGCGGGCTATCAGCTGCGCGCCGCGCGCCAGCAGCTTGCCGCGGGGCAGGCGCGCGTCGTCTCGACGCAGCAGCAGATCTCGGTGCAGGTCTTCACGTCGTACTACGTCCTCCGCGCCGCGACCGAACGCGTGCGCAGCTCGGCCGACCTGCTCGCCAGCGCCGAGCAGTCGGCGACCGTCGCGTTAGGCAGGTACCAGGAGGGCGTCGGCACGATCGTCGACGTCCTGCTCGCCCGCAGCGCGCTGGCGACCGCTCGCGCCGAGGCGATTCAGGCGCGGTGGGAATGGCGCACCGGACTCGCCCAGCTCGCGCATGATGCCGGTGCCCTCGACCTGCAGGGCCGCCCCAATATTCCACTGACCGCCGATACCACCGGATCCCGTTGATGATGCGTGCATCTCGCTCCTGGAAAGTCGTCGCCGCGAGCCTGCTCGCATTCGCCGCCTGCGGCAAGGAAGAACAGAAACGCCAGCCGCCGCCGGTGCCGGTGCGCGTCGCGACCACGAAGCTGATCGACGCACCGATCACCGTCACCGCGAGCGGCGTCGTCGAGCCGGTGCAGACGGTCAACGTCGAAGCACAGACGAGCGGCAGCATCCTCGAGGTCGCGTTTCGCCAGGGCGATTACGTGCACAAGGGACAGGTGCTCTTCCGGCTCGACCCGCGTCCCCTCGAGGGCGCGGTCGCGCAGGCCCGCGCGGTGCTCGCGCGCGACCAGGCGCAGGCCACCGCGTCGCAGCATGACGCGGAACGTTATGGCTCACTGGCGACCAAGGGCTACGTGACGCAGTCGCAGGCGGAGCAGATGCAGGCGACCGCCGCCGCGCAGGCCGCGACCGTCGCCGCCGATCGCGCGATGCTGCAGAACGCCGAGGTGAGCCTCGGCTACGCGACGATTCGCGCGCCGATCGACGGACGCACCGGTGCGCTGCTCGTCAGGCAGGGAAACCTCGTCAGCCCGGGGAGCGGTCCGCTCGTCGTGATCAATCAGCTCCGGCCGATCGAGGTGCGCTTCCCCGTGCTCCCGCAGGACTTCCAGCTGCTCGGCGCGAAAGGCGGCGGATTTCCCGTGATCGCGACCTCGACCGACAGCGGCACCGTGACGGAGCACGGCGAGCTGACCTTCCTCGACAACGCGGTCGACTCGCTCACCGGCACCGTGACCGGCCGCGCGCGCTTCGACAACAGCCAGAGCCATCTCTGGCCCGGGCAGCTCGTTTTCGTCTCGGTGCAGGCGGGAGTGCAGCGCAACGTCCTCGCGGTCCCGACGCCAGCGGTGCAGATCGGCCAGCAAGGGAGCTATGTGTACGTCGTCGACCCGCAGAAGAAGACCGCGCAGACGCGCAACGTCTCGACCGGCCGCACCGTCGGCGAGCTGACGATCGTGACGATGGGACTCACCGCCGGCGAGCAGGTGGTCACCGACGGCCAGTCGCGACTGAGCCCGGGATCGCACGTCACGATCATCACGCCTGGCAGCGAGGGCAATCCAACCTCGCCGAGCGGTGACACCGCCGCGGCCGGCGTTGCCGCGTTAGGCGGCGGCGTCGCTGCGCCCGGCGGGGGAACGGCCAACGGCGACGTCGTCGCCGGGCAGCACGCCGGAGCGGGAGCGGGTACCGGCAGCGGCAGCGTGTCGCCTAACGGTGCGGGCTCGACTGCGGGTCCGACGCAAACGGGGGCGAACCAGGTGACCGGGGGCACGACGACGGCACCACGGGTCGCCGTCCCCGGGACCTCGGCGCCACGCCCGGCGACCGGGACCTCGCGCCCGGTCACGTCGATTCCGGCACCGCCTCCGGCAACGGCGGGGAAACCGTTATGAACCTTTCCGAGATCTTCATCCGCCGGCCGGTCATGACGATGCTCGTCATGCTCGGACTCGTGGTGTTCGGTGTCGTCGCCTACCGGTCGCTCGCGATCAGCGACCTGCCCACCGTCGATTATCCGACGGTGACCGTCAGGGCGAGCTTGCCCGGTGCGAGCCCGCAAACGATGGCCGCCGCGGTCGCGACCCCGCTCGAGAAGCAGTTCTCGACGATCGCCGGCATCGACAACATGACGTCGAGCAGCGACCTCGGCTCGACCTCGATCACCCTCCAGTTCTCGCTCGATCGCGATGTCGATGCGGCCGCGCAGGACGTCAACGCCGCGATCTCGAAGTCGCTGCGCCAGCTGCCGCCGGAGATCCTCCCGCCGTCGTACCAGAAGGTGAACCCCGCCGCGTCGCCGATCATCTTCTACGCGCTGACGTCGAATACGCTGTCGATGACGCAGCTCGACCAGATCGGCGAAGGGACGATCGCGCAGCATCTCTCGACGATCGACGGAGTCGCCGCCGTGCAGGTCTACGGGTCGCAGAAGTATGCGGTGCGCATCCAGCTCGACCCGACTGCGCTCGCCTACCGCAAGATCAGCCTCGACCAGGTCTCGAATGCAGTCGCCGCGCAGAACTCGAATCGCCCGGCCGGCGTGCTGCAGGGAACGGCGACGTCATACACGCTGCAGACCAACGGCCAGCTCACCGACGCCGACGGATTCCGTTCACTGACAGTCGCGTACAAGAACGGCGCGGCGGTGCAGCTCGGGATGCTCGGCCGAGTGGTGGACGATGTCCAGAACAACACGACGGCGAGCTGGTTCAACGGCGATCGCGCGATCGTGCTCGCGGTGCAGCGGCAGCCGGGATCGAACACCGTCGCCGTCGCGGAACGCGTCCGCGCGACCGTCGACTCGATCAGCACGCAGATCCCCGGCGACGTGCAGATGAAGCTGCTGTTCGACCGGAGCACCGGGATCATGGAGTCGGTGCACGACGTGAAGTTCACCCTCGTGCTGACGCTGGTGCTGGTTGTGCTCGTGATCTTCGTCTTCCTTCGCAACGTCTGGGCGACGGTGATCCCGAGTCTCGCGCTGCCGATGTCGATCCTCGGCACGTTCGCGGTGATGTACATACTCGACTACTCGCTCGACAACCTGTCGCTGATGGCCCTGACGCTGGCGGTAGGATTCGTCGTCGACGACGCGGTCGTGATGCTCGAGAACATCGTCAGGCACCTCGAGATGGGAAAACCGCCGCTCAAGGCGGCCATCG
>JAICUE010000364.1 GCA_025936015.1 Gemmatimonadaceae bacterium | reverse complement strand
GGCTGGAGTTGCGAGGCGAGATCGACACGATCGATTGGGATTTTCGCTTCCGCGGCCGGCTGATCCACAAGGTCTGTCACTTCTACCTGATGGAAACCGCGTCGACGGTGACTTGTCCGCAGCGCGCGGAGGGGATCACCGCCTGTCGCTGGATGTCGATTGTCGACGCGCTGCAAACGATATCGTACGCGAACGCGAAGGCGGTCCTCCAGCGGGCCGGTGACATGGTCGGCGAGGCGCTGCCACGTCGATAGCGATGCTCGCACCGGAGAATGGGAGCAATGCGACCCTGGGCGAACGCCCGGCCGGTCCCCTCGTCGTCGAATCAAGAAATGGCAGCGCGCCAACGGTGACGATTCCGTGCGTCGCCGCGCTCGTAGTGCGCGACCGCATTCGCGCCGCGCTTCGCGCCGCTTTCCCGCGGAGGCGCGCGCGTCTCGTGCTCGCGCGGAGCGGCAACGAGCTGGGAACCATTCTGCGGACGACGCTGGCTGATTCCGTGGTTGTCGATCTCGGCGCGAGCGGGGACGAGATCAATCGCGCGTTTGCACTCGCGCGCGAGTTTCCGAGTTTCCCCTTCGTCGGACTCGCGCCGCTCCGCGGCGCCGATGGCCCCGCGCTCGCCGGCGCCGCGGAGCACGAGTTCGCCGAAGTGTTCGCCGAGGGAGTCGACGACGGCGTACTTCGGTCGCTCATCGCACCGATGATGTTCTCGGCGCGATTCGCCTTCGCACTCTGGGAGCCGCCTCCGGCGCTCGGCCTCGAGGCACCGCTGCAGCGCCTGGCGTGGCGGCACCTCGTCTCGCACGGAGGACGACCGTTGCGGACCGGGGAGCTGGCCGCAGCGTTAGGCGTGACGCGGGAACACCTGAGCCGCTCCTTCGCCTCGGCTGGTGCGCCGAACCTCAAGCGAGTGATCGATCTCGTCCGCTTGCTCGCCGCCGCGGAGCTGAGCAAGAATCCCGGCTACGATGTGCGCGACGTCGCACGCGTCCTCGGCTTCGCCTCTGCCTCTCATCTTTCGAGCACGTCGCAGCGGATCGTCGGCACCAAGCCGGCGTCGCTCGCCCGGCTTCGCGCGGTCGACATCATCGATCGCTTCAGCCAGGGACGGGGCCGCAGCCGCGGCTCGGCCGATCAGGCAAGCCGACCGCAGCGCTAGACGGGCGCCGTCCGCGCCGCCTCGGCGTCGGCTTCGACGAGCCGGTCGAGGTAAACGAGGTATCCAGCGATCAGCCGTGACGTATGGCTCGCCCTCACCCCGAGGTCGGCGCAGGCGGCGAGCGGGAAAAGCTCCGCGTGCCGCGCGATCGCCAACCCGGTCTCGAGCGACGCGATTGCATCGCGTGCGACACGAAATCCATCGCGCTGCGCGATCGCGCCGTCCTTCGCGTGACCGCGCGCGATGGCGAGTGCGACTTCGGCGCTGCATCGAATGAGAAGGTCGGCGAGCGGCCGTGATTCGGGGCGCGTTTTCCGCGCGAGTTTCGCGATCTCTCCGGCAGTCCCGACCGCTTCCTGCCAGACCCTCAGTTCCCGGATGTTCGATGGCATGGCAGGAATCTCGCGGCAGCCCAAGAGCTTACATCATCCTCCGCCCGCGGCCAGCGTCGTTCACTCGCGATCCGTGCGCGGCGGCTTGCACGTTGGCCGAGCTTGTGATAAATTTCACAAGCTATAGGCCAGCCTCGGCCAAACGCATTTTCGCCGCACGTTTTCCCCGACACACGTTATGGCTTCCGACACCTCACTCCGCCCCGGCGAGATCAAGGACATCCTGCTGCGCGAGATCGAAGCGGCTGATCTGCGCTCGCTCGACGTCGAAGAAGTTGGCACCGTCCTCGAGGTCAAGGACGGCATCGCCCGCATCTATGGCCTGAGCCAGGCAATGGCCGGCGAGATGCTCGAAGTCACCTCGAGCGAGACGGGGGCGGCAATCACCGCGCTCTGCCTGAACCTCGAGGAAGACAACATCGGCGCCGTGATCCTCGGGGATTACCTCCAGCTCCGCGAGGGCGACGAGGTTCGCCGAACGAAGCGTGTGCTCGAAGTGCCGGTCGGTCAGGCACTGGTCGGCCGCGTCGTCGACGCGCTCGGTCGTCCGATCGACGGCAAGGGTGATATTCGAACCAGCACTACGCGAAAGGTGGAAAGCGAGGCGCCGGGCATCATCGTCAGGCAGCCGGTGAAGGAACCGCTGCAGACGGGGATCAAGAGCATCGACGCCATGATCCCGATCGGCCGCGGACAGCGCGAGCTGATCATCGGTGACCGCGGTACGGGGAAAACGGCGATCGCGATCGACACGATTATCAACCAGAAGGGTCAGGGCGTCGTCTGCGTCTACGTCGCGATCGGCCAGAAGGCTTCGACCGTCGCATCGGTCGTCGAGCGACTCACGCAGGCTGGCGCGATGGAGTACACGATCGTCGTCGTCGCATCGGCGTCGGACCCGGCGCCGATGCAGTACATCGCGCCGTACTCGGGTTGCGCGATGGCCGAGTTCTTCATGTACAACGAAGGCAAGCCGACGCTCTGCGTGTACGACGACCTGTCCAAGCAGGCGGCCGCGTATCGCCAGATCTCACTCGTGCTGCGGCGGCCGCCCGGTCGTGAGGCGTATCCCGGCGACGTGTTCTACCTGCACTCGCGTCTCCTCGAGCGCGCGGCGAAGCTGCGCGAAGATGCCGGCGTCGTCGACGGTACACACATCCTCAAGCCTGGTGGCTCGCTCACCGCGCTGCCGATCATCGAGACGCAGGCTGGCGACGTCTCGGCCTACATCCCGACGAACGTCATCTCGATCACCGACGGCCAGATCTTCCTCGAAGCCGACCTGTTCTACGCGGGCGTTCGTCCGGCAGTGAACGTCGGCATCTCCGTGTCGCGAGTCGGCGGCTCGGCGCAGATCAAGGCAATGAAGGGCGTCGCTGGCCGTCTCCGTCTCGATCTCGCGCAGTACCGCGAGCTCGAGGCCTTCGCGTCGTTCGCCTCCGACCTCGATGCGGCGACGAAGAAGCAGCTCGAGCGCGGCGCGCGCACGGTCGAGATGCTGAAGCAGGGGCAGTATCAGCCGATGTCGGTCGAGCAGCAGGTCATGATCATCTTCGCGGTGACCAACGGGTACCTCGACGAGGTCCCGGTACCGCAGGTGCGCGAGTGGGAGCGCGGCTTCCACGAATTCATGCACACGCAGTATCCGCAGGTCGGCGATGCGATCCGCAAGGAGAAGGCGATCTCGAAGGACACCGATGCGAAGCTGCGGCAGGCAATCGAAGCCTACGCGCACGTCGCGACGGCGGCGAAGTAGCGTTCCGCGTTAGGCACACCTTCACCGGGACGCACTTCGCATGGCAAAGGGTCGCGAACTCAAGGGACGCATCAAGTCCGTCGAGAACACGCGGAAGATCACGCGCACGATGGAAATGGTCGCGACGTCGAAGTTGAAGCGCGCGACCGACCGTGTCGCGGCGGCGCGTCCGTACGCGACGGCGATCGCCGAAACGATCGCCAGCCTCTACTCCTCCGAGCTCGCCGAGCGTTTTCC
>JAICUE010000237.1 GCA_025936015.1 Gemmatimonadaceae bacterium | reverse complement strand
TTGACGCCGATCGACTGGAACAGGCCACTGTCCACCAGCCGCTTCTGGAATCCGGAGTTCGGCTGGTTGAGCACATCGGAGAAGACGTCGGCTGCGTATGTCGATTGGGGATCCTTTCCGACGCTGGGACCCTGCCACTGCTCGAGCACGATGACCGTGCCGATCGGTGCCTCGATCACGATCCCCTTGCTCGCCGGCATCGGAGGCACCGGTGGAATCGGGTCGGCGACGAATGGATCGGGCGCGCGTGGCCAGTCGCCGAACGCGTCCCGCGCGGCGCGGAAGACGCTGTCGGGATTCACGTCGCCCGTCACGATCAGCGCGCTGTTGTTCGGGACGTAATACTTGTGCTGGATCGCGCGCAGCTTCTCCGGCGTCGTTGCCAGGATCGCGGGCCGCTCGCCTAACGCGTCCTTTCGCGACCAGGCGCTTCCCCACAGCACCTTGCCCGTCTCGTTGGTCAGCGCCGAGAATGGGTTCGATTCGGCGCGGTCGTACTCGCCGAGTACCACCTGCCGTTCGCGCTCGAGCTCGTCGGACCGGAAGAGAGGTCGCCTCAGCGCGGCCGCGATGAAATTGATCCCACCGCGCAGGCTGTCACTCGGGAGCGTGATGTAATAGTTGACGCGCTCTTCCGTCGTCGTCCCATTGAACACCGCGCCAAGCTCGCCCGCGCGATCGACGAACGCTTCCGGCTCGGGAAGATCCGCGTTCGCCTTGAAGAACATGTGCTCGTACATGTGGGCGAGCCCCTCGAACCCCGGCGCCTGCGTGAACGCCCCGTTCCGGACGTCGATCTCGATCGTTGCCAGCGGCACCCCGTGATTCTCGGCGACGATGATCTCCATCCCGTTGGGCAGCACTTCACGCTTGATCACCTTCTCCAGTGTCGCCCGCGTCGCGGTCGCGCTCGCCGATGCGCTCGTCGCCGAACGTGCGGGCGCCTGGGCGCGGACCGGCGCAGCGACCGATGCGGTGGCGACGAGTGCCGCGAACCGCACGATCGTCGTCGAAGCGTGACTCCGCATGCGCATGAGATGGGACTTTCTGGCAGGGATCATCGTCGTTTCATTATGACTGTCATGACACGGACCACGCTGAATATGCTCGACACGCTTGCCGCGCGCCTCCCGAATGGGCGTGCCCGGCGCGATGTCCCGCTTGGGCAATACACGACCTTCAAGATCGGTGGACCGGCCGACCTTTTCTTCGAGGCAACCTCCGCGAGCGAGCTCGCCAACGCAATCATCGCCGCGCGGGAGACTGGCGTCCCCTTCTTCGTGCTCGGCCTCGGCGCGAACATCCTGATCGGTGATCGTGGTTTTCGCGGCCTCGTCATTCGAAACACCGCGCGGCACTTTTCGTTCGCCGATGACGGGAAGCTCTGGGTCGAAAGCGGCGCAACGGTGGCCGAGATCATCAAGGAGACGTTGGCGCGCGGCTGGTCGGGGCTCGAACACTATGTCGGCATCCCGAGCACCATCGGTGGAGCGATCTGGCAGAACCTGCATTTCCTCTCGCCCGCCCCTGCGCGCGAGCGGACGATGTTCATCGCCGAGGTCTTCCTCGAGGCCGAGTTGCTGACCGAGCAGAATGAACGAGTGGTCGTCGATCACGACCACATGCAGTTCGGCTACGACGAGAGCATCCTCCATCACCGGCAGGACGTTGTCCTCGCGGCGACCTTCCAGCTCGAGAAGGCCGATCCGGCCGTGCTCCACCGCATTGCGCAGGAAAATCTGAGCTGGCGCGGCGGCAAGCATCCGTGGCTCGACTGGCATCCGAGCGCCGGCTCGGTATTCAAGAAGATCGAAGGAATCGGCGCCGGCCGGCTGATCGATCAGTGCGGCCTCAAGGGATACCGTATCGGCGACGCGCAGATCTCGCACATCCACGCGAACATCCTCGTCAACCTCGGCCACGCCACCGCGAGCGACGTTCGCGCACTCATCGCCCATGCGCAGAAGAGCGTCGAGGACAAGTTCGGCTACAAGCTCGAGCCGGAGATCGGGTTCATCGGGGAGTTCTAGACCGCCGCTCGCTCCGCTGCTTCGACGGCTTTCTCCCAGGCCGTGATCGCCTTGTCGAGGGCACGCTTCGCGGCGTCGAGCTCGCCGCCTAACGTCTTCGCCTTCTTCGTGCCGTCCGCGGTCGTGTAGAGCTCCGGATCCTCGAGCTTTCTCGTCAGCTCGCCGACTCGCGCCTCGTGCTTCGACACTTCGGTTTCCGCCGTCTCGACCGCACGCTTGGCCTCACGCGCGCCGCGACCGTCCTTCTCGCGTGTGTCGTTCTTTCGTGACGTCTTCTGCCGCTCATGAACGCGCCGGAGCTCGGCTTCCTCCGCCGCTGTCACCGACGCCGCGTGCGCGCGCTCGGCGCTCGCGGTCTCCCACTCCTCGAAGGTGCCGGGGAAATCGGTGATGTGTTCGTGATGCAGCACCCACACCCGCTTCACCAGCGCCCGCAGCAGTGCGCGATCGTGGCTGACGAGGATGACCGTTCCATCGTACCCCTCGACTGCTTCCTCGAGCACCTCGATCGATTCGACGTCGAGGTGATTCGTCGGCTCGTCGAGAACGAGCAGGTTCGCGCCGGTCAGCATCATGATCGCGAGCGCGAGGCGCGCGCGCTCGCCGCCGGAGAGCACGTTCGTCGTCCGCAGCACCGAGTCGCCGGAAAACCCGAAGCGGCCGAGATGGCCCTGGATCGGACCGCGGCCCCACGTCGGGCGCAGGTCGGCGATGACGTCGTACAACGTCTTTCCCATCGGGACGTTGCCGAGTTGCTGATCGTAGTACGCCAGGTTGATCGACCCGCCGACCCGCACCTCGCCGCGTTCGGGGGCGCGCTCGCCGACGATGGTGCGCAGCAGCGTCGTCTTCCCGGCGCCGTTAGGCCCGATCAGTCCGATCACGTCGCCGCGAACGACGCGCGCCGAGAAGTCGCGCAGCAGCGTGCGTCCTTCGACGGCGACATTCACCTTCTCGGCGACGACGACCTGGTCGCCGCCGCGCTCGGCCGCGCGCAGCGCGAGTGACATGACGCCGCCCTCTCCGGCGAGGCCGGACAATCGCGGCAGCCGCGCGAGACGCTTCCGTCGTCCCTTTGCCTGCTTCGTATTCTGGCCGGCGATGTTGCGGCGGATGTAGTCCTCTTCCGCTGCGATGACCTTTCGCTGCTTGTCGTATGCGCGCTGGTCGGCAAGCCGGCGCTCGGTGCGCTGCGTGACGAATGACTCGTAGCCGCCGGTGTACGGAAACGCGGTCCCGTTCTCGAAGTGGAGGATGTGGTCCGCGATCGCGTCGAGGAATGCACGGTCATGGCTGACCACGACGACGGTTGCCTCGAGCCCGCGGAGATATTCCTCGAGCCACGCGGTCGTCTCGAGATCGAGGTGGTTCGTCGGCTCGTCGAGGAGCAGGACGTCCGCCGGGGCAGCGAGCTGCTGCGCGAGGCCGAGGCGGCCACGTTCGCCCCCACTCAACTGCGCCAGCGGCTGGCTCCGTGCCTTGTCCGGATCGAAGCCCAGTCCGTGCAGCACCGCGTCCACCTTGGCCGCGATTTCGTATCCGCCTTCATGCTGGAATCGCTCGAGGTCGCGGGAGTACTTCGCCATCGCCTGGTCGGAGGGATCGCTGCCTAACGCTTCCGCCTGGTGGGAGAGCGACTGCTCCAGGGCGAGAAGCTCGGCGAACGGCCCGGCTGCGGCTGCCCACACCGTCTCGGCCCCCTCGAAGGTGCGGTGCTGCTCGAGCAGCGAGATCCGCGCGGCGCCCGACCGCGACACCTGGCCACTGGTCGGCTGCTGCGCTCCGGTGATCAGCTTGAAGAGCGTCGTCTTCCCGATCCCGTTCCGGCCGACGATCCCCCAGCGGTCGCCCCGCGCGATCGTGAAGGTGATGTCCTTGAAGAGCGTCGTCGCCCCGAACTCGACGCCGACACCCGAAAGCGCGATCAGGCTCACGATTCGCCACCAGTCACTTCCCGCACCACTCCTTCCACACAGCCTCCGCGGCCCCGATTGTCAACGCATTTCCATTTCGTACGAGCGGCATCTGCAACAGCAGTGGCTCGTCGGCGAGCAGCTGCATCCAGCGCTCGTCCCCCATTCGCGAGCTCGCGAGCCCGAGCTCCGCATACCGCCTGGCCGATTTGTCGATCAGCGCGGTCACGCCGAACCTCTGCTGAAAGCGGCGCAGCTCTCCGGGTGACGCTGCCCGCTCCATCAGGTCGACGAAGTGGACCTTGATTCGACGCTCGGCGAAAAACCGCTGCGCCTTTCGCGTGTCAGCGCTCTTCTTCACTCCGAAGATCTGAACTTCCATAGAGTCCACAACTTAATCGGCCGCCTCGCGCGGCGCGGCGGGGGGCGCTAAGATCAGGTCCCGAACGTGTGCCGCGTTCATACGAACGTTCTCCGAGCCTCCAGCCGCTTCCATGTCTCTTGCCACTCGCGCCCTCGGCGCCGCGCTTTTTCTCACCGCCGCGTGCAGCCAACCCGCGACCACGACGACGACCGTCCCCTCGCCGGCGCACGATCACCCAGCAGCAGGGACGACCGGGAACGCGTCGGTGTCCATCACCAGCGACCTCAAATTCGCTCCCGGCGCGAGCACGGCGATGCTTCGGCTGGAGCGCTCGCCGCGCCACGGCGAGTGGGTGACGATCAGCGCCGGCCCGCAGCCCGGCGATTCGCTCCGGCTCTGGATCGTCTATCCGGAGCGCGCGACAAAGGCGCCGGTGGTGATCGTCGTCCATGAGATCTTCGGCATGAGCACCTGGATCCGGAGTGTCGCCGACCAGCTCGCGGCGGACGGATTCATCGCAATCGCCCCCGATCTCCTGACCGGCAAGGGCGGTGTCGCACCTCCCGATACCATAGCGGCTCAGGCTGCGACCGCCGCGATCCGTACCCTCGATCCCGCCGTCGTTCAGCGGCAGATCGACGCCGCGGCCGCGTACGGAATGGCATTGCCCGCCGCGCAGCCGCGCTATGGAATCGTTGGATTCTGCTGGGGAGGCGGCGTTGCGTTCGAGCATGCGGTGCACTCGCCGACCCTTGGGGCCGCCGTCGTGTATTACGGCACGTCTCCGCCG
>JAICUE010000077.1 GCA_025936015.1 Gemmatimonadaceae bacterium | reverse complement strand
TTAGGCGCGGGCGGTGACGCGGTCACCGCCGCTTCGGCGTGATCACCGCGCCCGTCTGCTTCCCTTCCACCGCGTCGACATAGCTGCGCGCGACGTCGGCCGCTGGAAGTCCGCCTGCCGGGTCACGTCCCATCGCCGTCAGCGTCTCCGAGACCCACGGCGGGCTGACTGAGTTGCTCCGGCGTCCGCGCGGCAACTCGAGCGCGGCCGCGCGCGTGAACGCGTCGACGCCCGCGTTCACCAGCGTGATCGCCGCGCCGCCGGGCGTCGGACGCGTCGCCAGCACCCCGCTCGTCAGGGTGAACGAGCCGCCGTCCGTGACTGCGTCAGTGCCGAAGCGTACGAGGTTCACCTGTCCCATCAGCTTGCTGCCGAGGCTGAAGGCAAAGTCCTCGTCGGTGAGCTGGGCGAGCGGCTTCCACGCCGCCTCGCCCGCGACGCTGACGACAGCGTCGATCTTTCCGACGCGCTTGAACAGTGCGCGAATCGACGACGCATCGGCGAGATCCACCTGCTCGCGTGATTTGCTCCGGCTCGCGAGCACCAGCTCGTGCCGCGATTGAAGCGCGGCGGCAACCGCCTGACCGATGGTGCCTGTTGCACCGACGACGAGAATACGCATGTGGAAAGCTACCAGATCTTCGGGATGAGACTGTCCGGCCGAACCATCGGATCGCCGGGCTTGCAGCCGAATGCCGCGGCGAACTGCGGCATGTTCATCAGCGGGCCGTTCGCCCGCCAGTTCTCCGGCGCATGCGGATCGACGGCGATCTGCGAGCGAACCGCTTCCGGACGGCGATGGCTGCGCCAGCTCTGCGCGTAGGCGATGAAGAAGCGCTGCTCGGGGGTGAACCCGTCGATCAGCCCCGGACGGCCGTCGCGGGCCAGCGCCTTCTGCAGCGCGTCGTAGGCGGTGAGCAATCCGCCGTAGTCGGCGAGGTTTTCCCCGAGCGTCAGGCGACCGTTCACTTGAAGGGTGTCCACCGCCACGTAGCCGCTGAACTGGTCAGCGACCACCGATGCCTCGCGCGAGAACACCGTCGAGTCGGATGGTGCCCACCAGTCGCGGAGGTTGCCCTCGGCATCGTAATGCCGCCCTTCATCGTCGAAGCCGTGGGTCAGCTCGTGACCCGCCCAGCTCCCGCCTAACGATCCGTAGTTCGCCGCGTCATCGGCGTTGGCGTCGAAGGTCTGCGGGGAGAGCGCGCCCGCCGGGAACACCATCTCGTTCATCGACGGATTGTAGTAGGCATTGACCGTCGGTACGGTCATCCCCCACTCGGTGGTGTCCACCGCCAGTCCCGGACGATTCACCGTTCGGTTCCACTCGAACGCCTCGGCGCGCGCGACGTTGTTGACGAACGGTCCCTCGCTGACCGTCAGCCTCGAGTAGTCGCGCCAGACATCGGGGTAGCCGATCTTCTCGTGCATTTTCGCCAGCTTGTCGAGCGCGTGCGCCTTCGTCGAATCGCTCATCCAGTCGAGCTTGCGGATGCGGTCGGCGAACGCCGAGCGAATGTCGTCGATCACCGCCTTCGCCTTCGCCCGCGCTTCCGGCGGGAAGGTCTTGTCGACGTAGGCCGCGCCTAACGCTTCACCGACCAGCGCATCGGTTACCCGCAGGCAGCGCTTCCACCGCGGCAGCAGCTGCTTGGCACCGCTGAACCGCGAGCTGAAGGCGAAGGCCTCGTTGACGAACGGGCTGCTCAGCCACGGCGATGCGCTCTGCAATTCGTGATAGCGCAGGTACGCCTTCCACGTCGGCAGCGGCACGCTGTCGATGAGCGTGTTCATCCGCGCGAAGAACGCCGGCTCGCCGACGTTCAGCCGTGTCACCGGCTTCGTCAGCCCCGCGCTCCGGAAGTACGCCGGCCAATCGATTGCCGGCGCGATCTTCTTCAACGAGTCGGCGGACATCGGATGGTCGGTCGCTGATGGATCGCGCCGTGCCACGCGGGTCAGCGACGCCTTCGCCATCTCCGTCTCGAGCGCCATGATCTTCCGCGCGTCCGCGTGCGCGGCTGCCTCCTTCGCGCCGGCGAGCACGAGCACCTTCGCGATGTGGTCGACATACGCCGCGCGTGTCGAATCGGCCGTCGCGCCGGGCTTCAGGTAGTAGTCACGGTCCGGCAAGCCGAGCCCGCCGCGATCGAGCGCGGCGAGATAGTGCTTCGAGTCGTGCGCGTCGACATCGGGTCCGAAGCGGAACGCAACGTTCGACCCGCTCTTCTGCAGCGCGGCGATCGTCGTGAGCAAGCCACGCTTGCTCGATATCGCGTCGATCGATGACAGCGTCGGCCGCAGCGGCGCGACGCCGGCTTTCTCGGCGCTGGCCGAATCCATGCATGTCGCGTAGAAGGTGCCGAGCTTTCGCTTCGTGCTGTTGGCGGGAAGGGAATACCGCTGCGCCATCGCGTCGTCGAGCACCGAGCGCACGACCAGCTCGTTGCGGTCGCCCATGTCGCGCGCGACGCCGGTCGACGAATAGGCCGCCGGAATCGTGTCGTTCTTCAGCCACGCACCGTTCGCGAACTGGAAGAAATCGACGCACGCGTTCGCGCTCCGGTCGATGAACGCCGGGTCGATGACCTTGAGCGGCGGGACGATGCTCGCCGGCATCGGTGCCTGGGCGATTGCCGCGCCGAATGGAGCGACGATCACCAGCGCGGCCGCGATGTTCACGGCGCGCCGTGCGAGTGCGGAAAGTGGGGCTGTCATGAGTTTCCTTGGGAGTGGCGACCTGCTTCGAAAGCTGGACGAGCGGCGCGAGGCGGTCAACCGCGAACCGCCCCCGCCGCGCGTGCGGTGATCACCGCGCGTCCAGCTTCCTCCCTGCATTGAGGTTGTCCCAGTTGAGGAGCGTGTTGAAAACGAGCGCGTAGCTACCGATCGTCTCGCCGCGCCACATCGGGTTGTTCGCGAACAGCACGACGTGCCCCTTCTGCAGCGGGACGTCGACCACCACCGGGCGCTGCGCGACGTCGCTGCCGCCGTCGAGGAGCCCCGACACGAGCAGGTCCTTCTGGTCGGCGAAGCGCAGCGCGACGCGGGGACGCTGATCCGGCGGGATGATGTTCACCGGATTGCGCAGCTGCTCGGCGCTGAGCGGCGCCGCCTGCCACGCGTTCGGCCGCGCGAGCTCGATCGGCATGAATGCCGAGTCGAGCGGCGCGCGTCCGGTCACGAAGTCGGGATCGTCCGCCGAACCGCGGCCCGTCGCACGACTCGGCGAGCTCGGGAAGCGTCCGCCGCGGCCACCGCCCTTCGTACTCGAGACGTTGAAGCTCGAACCCTCGTCGCTGTACACCGCGAGATCGTCGGCGACGCCGTAAACGATCGGGCTCGCATCGTCGACGATCTTCGCCCGCAGCAGGCTGCCGACGACGCGAAGTCTCGGCACGTTGTTCACGCTGACTCCCGTCGCGAGCCCGAACTGAACCGCAAAGTCGGCGGTGTTCACCGCGGTGATCAGGACACCGCCGTTCTGGACAAAGCTCTGCAGGTGCTGCAGGCCGCTCCAGCCGAGTCCCGGCCGGATGTCGTCCGTCTCGTCGGTGTTGCCGAGGTTCGGCGTGAGGGCCGTCTTCTTCCACGGCATCGGGTTCCGCCACATCGGGAGCCCGTCGATGATCTGCTGGTTGCTCGCTCCCGCGGGCGGGAAGACGATGACGTCGTACTTCGCGTTCAGGTTCGCGTCGCTGGCCGCATCCTGCACGCTGATGTAGTCGTACGGGATCTTGTTGACGTCGAAGGCCATCCGCCACCAGCCCTCGGTCTGCGTCGAGATCCAGGTGTGCATGATCGCGACCCGCGGCGCGCGGGCCGGGTGCATCTTTACCGATGGTGCGCTGCCTAACGCGACGACCGGAACGCCCAGCTCCTGCGACGCTCGATCGAGATCCGCGCGCGGTACGTCGCGGATGATCAGCGAGCCGCGCGCGAAGCTGCGACCCCCCGCGGTGAACGGTTCTTCCGCCGCCTGGAAGTCAGCCGCCGGGAAGCGGTAGCGCAGCGTCGCGATCGCGTTGTCACCGTTATGATTGACCGCGAAGACGGAGCCGGATCCCGACACGCCGCCCGGCGCGCGAACGTCGCCGGTGACGCGCTCCATCTTCGCGTCGAGAACCTTCGGATCGGTGACACGCACCGCCTCGACGTCGAAACCCTCGGGAAAAGTCCACCCCGTATCGTCGTACGGATCTTTCTGCGGATCGTCGGGCGACCAGTACTGGTAGTCGAGCAGTGCGTCGGCGATGCGCGAGTAGGGCTGGTCCATCCGGATGATGTAGCTGCCGGCGGGGAACTGTCGCGTCCTGGTGGCGGCTGCCGCCCTCGTGCTGTCGGGCTTTGCCGCGCCCTTCGTCTTCCGTACCGGGATGTTGACGGTGAATGGCGCGGTCGCTCGCGAAATCTCGACATGCTGCTTCTTCATCACCGCGAGCAGCTCCGCCTGCGCGCCCTTGCGCCGCTCGTCGCCGGGCAGGACATACGCCGCCGGCCCCTCGGCCTTCGGCTTGTTCACTGACCGCTTCGACTTCTCCCAGAAGTTCCGCAGAAAGAGCTGCCGGTTGTTCGCGAAGTACGAGAGGGAGACGAGGAGGCCCGTTTCTTCGTAGTTGTTGTTGTTCCGAAGCGACCACTTCACCCGCGGCAGCGGCGGGTTCTGTCGCCACCAGGTGCGTTCAGTCTCGCTCGGGCTGATCTGCCGCTCGACGGTCTCCGCGGTGCCGCCGTTGCCGAACGTCTCGTACAGCCGGCTGATCCCGTTGTGCGTGGCCGCCATGAACATCAGGTAACCGGGCGACCATGTGTCGAACTGCCCGTGCGCGAACACCCCGGGCATCCCGTACCGCGTCATCTCCTGCACGTTGTTCCAGCCGATCATCTGCCATTCGTTCGTCAGCAGCGGATCGAGCCACGCGTTATACGGTCCATCACCAATGGTGTTGTCGTAGAGAAACGGCACCGACTCGTGCAGGTCGTGCAGCACCTGCGCATGGCTGTCGACGAGGGTGTTCATCACGTTCTGCGACAGCTTCAGCGTCATCCCCATCGCGTCGCGATTGTTGTCGTGCGCGACGTAGTGTCCCCAGTAGAGCAGGTTGGGATACGTCTCGCCCGGATGCGCCATGTGCCAGTTGAAGATGTCGACCTCCCGATCGCGGCCGTCCACCTCGACGATCGGCGTGATCAGCGTGATAAGATGGTCGCGGATGTTCCGGATGTACGGGCTGTCATCGACGGCCAGGCGATAGGCGAGCTCCATGAGTGCCGTCGGCGCGCCGCTCTCCGTCGAGTGGATCGTGCCGGTGATGTAGTAGACCGGCGCCGCCGTCGCCGCGATCTCTCCGGCGAGCTTGTCATCGAAGTCGATCGTGCGCGGGTCGGCGAGCTTCGCCAGCTGCGCCTTGTTTGCGTCGAGCTTCGCGATCAGCTCTTCCGACGCGACCGCCACGGCGATCATCTCGCGTCCTTCCTCCGTCGTCCCGATCGAGAACACCTTCACGCGCGGACTCGACCTCTCGAGCAGCCGCATGTAGGCGTAGACCTCCTTCGAGTACGGCAGCTTCGTCGGTGCGCCGGCGATGTCGCCGAGTACCGCCTGCGGCGTTGGCACCGTCTTCGACGCGGGCAGGTAATCGACCAGCGGCGAGAGGAAGAATGGCTCCGTGGTGTATTCGTGGATCTTCTTCGTGTACGCCTCGTCGATCGGTTGATTCGGGTCGCGACCCGGCAGCGCCAACGCGATGTCGGACTGCGCGGGTGTCGTCGCCGGCCCCTGGGCAGGCGCGGCGAGAGGAAGGAACGCGACCGTTAGGCTGGCGACTGCGAGCGTGAAGGAATTCAACCGCATGACCTGGCTCGTGAAGGGCAGAGGGACGCCGGCTCGGCTGCGGCCAGGGCGCCACGGGGAACGAGCGGATAGGATGCCGCGCGTACGCGACGCAGACAAGCCCGCGCGCGGCGGAGCAGTCGTCGCCCGGTTACCGCCTGGGGCGAGGCTGCTTCGTGGCCGCGTCGGCGACGATGACCTGCCACGCGAGGAATGCGACGACGCCGACGTTCAGCACGAACGTCACCACGAGCGGGAGCGTCGGATGCCGGAAGATCGCGATCAGCTCGAACGGGAGGAACGAAGCGCTGACACCGATCGTGAGATACTCGGCCCAGCGATAGCAGCGCCAGAGCCCGATCCCCTCGATCAGGTATACGGCCGCGAAGAGGAATGCGCCGAGCGCGATCTCGATCAGGTGGCGGCCAGTGGCGCGGCCGAGGTAGGGAAGAACGTGGTCCGCGAGCCGGCCGGCGAGCCGCGATTCGTAGCGCAGCGCGAGCCCCTCGATCCAGTTGTTCGCCGCGACGGAAATCCGGGCATTGAGCATGCCTAACGCGGCGAGGCCGGCCGCGACCAGCGCCCCCGCCTTCACGAACGAGTAGGCGGCGACCAGCTCGAGCCCCACTCGCTCGCGCTGCGTCGGATGCGATTCGGCTGCGTGAGGGGACGGCGGCGCTTGCGGCCGATCCGTCAGCTCCGGCTCGACTGCCACGCCGGTTACCGCCCGGACGAAGGGGCAGCCGGCGTCGCCGCCGCGCCGGTCATGTTCTCGGTGGTGACGTAGTAGTTCTCGTCCACCCGGAAGCCGGCGCGGCCACCGAACGAAACCTTCGTCGTCTGCCACTGCTCGCGCGGCTTCACGACCTGCCACGCGGTATCCGACGTCGCGATTCGTATCGGCATGTCGAAGCCCGGTACAACGTTCGCCCAGCGGTACGACAAGGTCGAACCGGCCAGCTTGTACTGCAGCACCGGGATCTTCGTCGTGGTCAGGTATTGCTCGAACACCTTGCTCAGGTCGACGCCCGCTTGTGCGCTGATGTAGTCGCGCACCTGCTGGCCGGTCACGGTCTGGTGCCAGAAGGTTTTCTGCAGGCCGCGCAGGATCCCGCGCCACTTCTCGTCGTTGCCGACGATCTGCCGGATGGTGAGCAGCATGTTGGCGCCCTTGTAGTACATGTCCCCCGACCCTTCGTTGTTCACCCCGAAGTGGCCGATGACAGGCGCGTCGTTCTCGATGTTCATGCGCAGCCCGCGAATGTAGGTCGCTCCCGCCGCCGCATCATGCTGGCACTCGGTGTAGATCCCCTCGGCGTAGCTCGCAAAGCTCTCGTGCACCCACATGTCGGCGGGATCCTTCGCGGTGATGTTGTTCCCCCACCACTCGTGCGCGCTCTCGTGAACGATGATGTAATCCCACTGCATCCCGAGCCCGGTGTGCGAGAGATCGTGGCCGAGATAGCCGTTCTTGTAGTGATTGCCGTAGGCGACGGCGCTCTGGTGCTCCATGCCGAGATGCGGGGTCTCGACGAGCTTGTAGCCGTCGGCGTACCACGGGTACGGCCCGAACCAGTGCTCGAAGCATTGGAGCATCGGCCGCACCTGCTCGAACTGCACACGGGCGGTGTCGGCGTGAATCGCGAGCGGGTAGAAATCGAGGGTCAGCGTCCCGGCTTCCCCGGCGTAGGTGCTCGATGCGTGCGCGTAGCTTCCCGCATTCACGGTCACGTCGTAGCCGTTGATGGGGTTGGCGACGAACCACTCGTACGTGGTCGTGCCGTCGCCGTTAGGCAGGGTCCGGCGCAGCCGGCCGTTCGATACGTCCATCATCGGGTTCGGGACCGTGATCGCGACGCGCTGGCTGTCCGGCTCGTCCGCCCAGCTGTCCTTCGTCGGCCAGTACGCGCTCGCGCCGATCCCCTCGACCGCCGTCACGATCCACGGATTCCCGACGCTGTCGTGCGCCCAGACGAACCCGCCGTCCCACGGCGCGTGCTTCGCCACCGGCGGCTTGCCATGGTAATAGACCGTGACGGTCTTCTGCGCGCCGGCTGCCTGCGCCGCGGTGAGCGTTATGATCAGTGCGTCGCCGTCGCGGTGGAAGGCGAGCTTCTGCCCGTCCTGGACGGCGCTGTCGGCCACCAGTGGAAGCCGCAGGTCCACCTGCATCGCGCGCGGAGCGCCGCGCACCGTGTAGGTGATCCCGTTCCACCCGCTGATGCTGCTGT
This sequence comes from Gemmatimonadaceae bacterium, assembly GCA_025936015.1. Classification (GTDB taxonomy): domain Bacteria; phylum Gemmatimonadota; class Gemmatimonadetes; order Gemmatimonadales; family Gemmatimonadaceae; genus JABFXC01. Next base: position 1,245 of record JAICUE010000077.1, on the reverse strand, counting down.
CCGCTGGCGATACGCGAATGTGCAGGTCGTAGAAGCCGGCATCCCACCAGGCCCGCTCCGGCGTCACCGATCCACGAATCGTATCGGCGTGCGTGAACGTCGTCGTGTCCTGCGCTCCGGCCAGCGCCGGGATCGTCAGGAAGGTGGCAAGCAGGAACGCGCGCATCGGGTCGAGTACGAAAGGGTGAGCATCAGACCGCTGCACTCGCGGATGCTGAAATCACGTGTGTCGCGCGCCGTTCTGCCAGTCCTATACGCCCCCCTCCAGCGCCGCCGTTCGCTCGCGTCAGACGGTGCGCGGCCGCCCGAAGATGCGACGGAACAGCCAGACCACCAGCCCGATCGGCAGCACGATGAAGAACAGGAACTTCAGCGTCAGCACCGTGAAGACCCCGATCGCGATCAGCAGGACGATCGGGATGCCGATGATCGCCGAGGTCAGGAAGGGACGGAGCTGAAAGAGGCGGGCGAGTGAGTTGCGCATGGCCGGTCCGGGGTTGAGGGGAGGCCCTCTCTAGGGGAGGCCCTCTCTACGGTGGATCCCGGCACAGGTTTCTCCGGGATCCAACCGGCTTCGCCAGGCCTCGCCGAGCGACCGCCGTTAGGCAGCGTGGCTAGCGGTACAGCTGCGGAAAATGCTCCTTCAGCTGCTCGACCTTTGGCGCATCGTTGTACACGATATAGGGCTGGTCGGGATGATGCGCCATGTAGTCCTGGTGATAGCTCTCCGCCTCGTGGAAAGCGTTCAGCGGGACGATCTGCGTCACGATCGGCTTGGCAAACGTCTTCGCGGACGTCAGCTGCTTGACGTAAGCCTCGGCGGCCCGCTGCTGCGCGCTGCTGCGGTAGAAGATCGCCGAGCGGTACTGGGTTCCATGATCCGGCCCCTGGCGGTTCAGCTCCGTCGGGTCGTGCGCGACGGAAAAGAAGACCTGCAGCAGCTGGCCGTAGGAGACCACCGCCGGATCGTAAACGACGCGGACGGATTCGGCGTAGCCCGTCGTCCCGGTGCTCACGTCTTCGTACGAGGGGGAGGACGTGTGCCCGCCGGCGTACCCCGATACCGCTGACTGTACGCCCTTGATGTGCTCGAACACCGCCTCGATCCCCCAGAAGCAGCCTCCGGCGAACACCGCTGTGTCGACAGCAGCGCCCGACGCCACCGTGGCATCGACGAGCGGGGCAGGAAGGTCGACCGCCGCGGGCACGACTGAGTTCGTGCTCGCCGTGACCGCGATCGCGGCG
>JAICUE010000287.1 GCA_025936015.1 Gemmatimonadaceae bacterium | reverse complement strand
GGACGACGATGACGATCGGATTGAGCTGGAGCTTGATCGTGATCGCGCCGAGGAGCGCGGTCGCGATGACGACGCCGAAGGCGGCGATGGCGAAGCGGAGCGGGCCGCCGCGGCCGGCGCCGCCGAGCTCGCCGCGATGACGCCAGGCGGTGATCGCCAGCGCGAGCGTCACGAGCGTGACGCCTAACGCGAGGTAGCGGTGGCTCACCTCGATGATCAGGTCGGGGCGCTCGAGTGGCGGGATCCAGTACCCGGCGCAGGTCGGCCAGTGATCGCCGCATCCCCATCCCGAGCCGGTGATGCGGACGATCGCGCCGAAGACGATCTGCGCGAAGGCGATCGCGAGCGCGGCGTACGACAGCCGTCGAATGGTTTTCATCGGGGGGTCAACGGGCGGGCGGTAGCGCGCGCCAGGTGAAGACGAAGAGCAGCACGAGGGCGACAGCCGGCGTCACGACATAGACCAGCTCGAGCCAGCGGCGCGGGCGGGGAAGCGGGCGCGGGTCGTCGACTTTCGGAAGGTCGAGGAGCTGGGCCGACGCCGGCGACGCCGACCGGCGTGACGCGCGCGCCGTCGCGGCGACGATCGCCAGCTCGGCGACGGCGCAGATCACGACGGAAATCCAGAAGAGCAGAGCGGCCGGCGACGAGTTCATGCGTCGGCGGACCGCGCCCGAGGCTGCGGGTGCTTCATGTCCAAGGTGCCTGAAAGGTCGCCGGGGGCAACGACGCGGTCAACGGCGCGGGGGCGAGAGATTTTCCCTTGACCCTGCACGTTCGCAGGCCATAGCTTGTTGCGCTCGCGGCTGGCCCATCCGGAGCATTCGCGGCTGACTCGCGATCCTTCCTGCGGAGAGACCCAACATGAGTTCTTCTCGTAAAATTGCACTCCTCGCCGGCCTGTTTCTGGGCTGCGCGGGGCTGGCGACTCGACCTTTGTATGCGCAGGTAACGACCGGCACGATCGCCGGTACCGTGACCGGTGAGCAGGGACAGCCACTCGAGGACGCGCAGATCCAGGTCGTGAATCCGGCGACCGGATTGACGCGCGGCGTGCGGAGCACGGCGGCCGGCCGCTACAGCGTTCCCGGCCTCGAGGTCGGGAATGGCTATACCATCACGGTGCGGCGCATCGGCTACACGGCGCAGACGCGGTCGGGCGTGCTCGTCTCGCTCGGCCAGGCGACGCGTGTCGATTTCGCGATGGCGACGCAGGCGACGGTGCTCGGTGAAGTGACGACGACCGCGACGAAGTCCGACGCGCTGATCGCCCCGACGCGAACGAGTGTCTCGACGACGATCAGCGACACGGCGCTGCGGCGGCTTCCCTCATTGAACCGCAACTTCACTGATTTCGCCGCGCTGACGCCGCAGATCTCGTCGGCGGGTCCGGGGCTCTCGGGCGGCGGAACGAACAACCGTTACAACAGCATCCAGATTGACGGAGCCAGCGAATCCGATCTCTTCGGGCTTGGCTCGACGGGACAGCCGGGCGGCCAGGCGAACGGCAAGTCGATCGGCATCGAGTCGGTGAAGGAGTATCAGGTGCTGCTCGCCCCGTTCGACGTCCGTCAGGGCAACTTCGCCGGCGCGCTGATCAACGCCGTCACGAAGAGCGGAACGAACGAGTTCCACGGCTCGCTGGTTGGCGTCACCCGCAACCAGGGCCTCACGCGGTCGCAGCCGTACATCAATACCTACGAGCAGAGCCAGTACGGCTTCTCGATCGGCGGCCCGATCGTGAAGGACAAGGCGTTTTTCTTCCTGAATCCGGAATGGCAGGTTCGCAAGGTTCCGGCGAACGGCGATTACATCGGGCTCAAGACGACGAACCTTTCCCAGACCACGCTGGATTCGGTGAACGCCGTCTCGCAGAGTTACGGGCTCCCGATCGGCGGCGGCGGCGTCGCGAACAACGAAAACCCGCTGCAGAACATCTTCGGCCGCCTCGATTTCAACCTGCCGGGGAACAACTCACTCGTTGTCCGCCACAACTACGGCTACGCGCAGGATGACAACTTCAGCCGGAGTGCAAGCGGCTTCCGCCTGACGAACAACGCGTACGCGTTCAAGTCGACGAAGAACGCATCAGTGATCCAGCTGCGCAGCCTGTTCGGCGCTGGCGCGTACAATGAGTTGCTGCTCAACCGGACGTCGATCCGCGACCGGCGCGCGCCGGCGGTCACCCTGACGCCGCAGATCCAGGTGAAGGTGCCGGGCTACACGATTGTCTCCGGCTCGGAGCGGTCGTCGCAGGGGAACGAGCTCGATCAGGACATCTTCGAGGCGACGGACAACTTCACGCTGCCGATCGCCGCGCACCGCATCACGATCGGGACGCAGAACCAGTTCTACAAGGTCCGCAACCTGTTCGGCCAGAACTCCTACGGCTTCTGGCAGTTCGACTCGCTGGGCGCATATCGCAATGGCGTCGCGGCGAGCTACCAGGTCGGCGTTCCGCTCTCCGGCGACGGCGCGGTGCGGTTCCACGCCGCCGCGTACAGCGGCTACGTGCAGGATGAGTGGTCGGTCACGCCGAACCTCAACATCACCTACGGACTGCGCGCTGATGTCCCCGTCTTCAAGGACAAGCCGCCGTTCACGCAGTCAGTGATGGATTCGCTCGGTCGCAACACCAGCGACATCCCGTCGGGCAACATCGAGTGGTCGCCGCGGTTCGGCTTCAACTGGAATGCCGGCGGCGACGATCGCAACCAGGTCCGCGGCGGCATCGGGATGTTCTCTGGCCGGCCGGCGTTCGTCTGGCTGTCGAACGCATTCCAGAACTCGGGTGGCACCGGCTTCGGGCAGTTGAACTGCAACGGCGGGAAGGACGCGGGGGTGCCGGTGTTCAACACGGCGAACGCCACCAACCCACCGACGAAGTGCCTGGCGACTGTTGTCGGAGATTCCGGTATCACCGCGCGCGCTGGCTCGGAGATCGACCTGCTCGATCCGAACCTCAAGTTTCCGCAGAACCTGCGCGGCACCCTTGGCTACGACCACCGCCTGAGCGAGAACTGGGTCGCGACGGTGGAAGGGATCTACACGTTAGGCGTGCACGGGCTCTTCTACCGCAACCTCGCGCTCAAGGGAATCCAGGGTGTCGATCAGTACGGCCGCACGATCTACGGCACGCTGACCTCCACAGGCTCGGTGGTGCCGGTGCGCGCGCACACCGATCGTGATCGCGTCATCGACGTGACCAACCAGTCGAAGGACCACGCGTACCAGTTGACCGCCGGGTTGCAGCGGAAGTACGCGGGACGTTATGAGGGCTCGGTGTTCTACACCTACTCGCGCGCGTTCGACGTGCAGTCGCCGACATCGAGCACCGCGGTCTCGCAGCTCCAGTTCGGCCGCCCGTGGGGAGGCGACCTGCTCTCGCAGGAGACCAACACCTCGGTATTCGAGCAGCGCCATCGCATCGTCGCGACTGGCACATACTCGTTCCCGACGAAGACGGACCTGACGTTCATCTACTTCGGCCAGTCGGGTGCTCCGTACGACTATACCGCGAGCGGCGACCTGAATGGCGAGGGATTCAGCGCGAACGATCCTCTCTACATCCCGAAGAACGCGCTCGATCCGACCGAGATCACCTTCCTGACGCGGACATACAACGATCGCTCGGGCAAGCCGGTCAGCTACACGCCGCAGCAGCAGGCGGACGCGTTCCAGCGTTTCATCGAGGCGACGCCGTGCCTCCGCGACAACCGTGGCCGGATCGTTCCGCGCAACAGCTGCTTCAACCCGTGGACGAACCAGCTGAACGTGTCTGGTCGGCAGTCGCTGCCGAGCATCGGCGGGCAGACGGTCTCACTGCAGCTCGACGTGTTCAACTTCCTCAACCTGTTGAACAATCACTGGGGCGCGCAGCCGATCGGCGGCAGCTTCCAGCTCTACAACCTGCTCGATTACCGCGGCCGCACCGCGGCTCCGGCCGGCCAGACGGCGACGCTCCTCAACACGAGCCCGACGTTCAGCTTCAATCCGAACTACACGAAGTTCGTTTCGAACAACCTGTCCTCGAACTACCAGATCCAGGCGCAGATTCGCGTCAGCTTCTGATAGCGCGGAAGTAGCACACAGAAGGACAAAGGCCCAGCCGGCACCGCCGGCTGGGCCTTTGTCCTTCCTCCACGCAGTCAGAAGGCTGAGCCGAATTCGAGACAGCGAGAGTCGATGCAGCCGTGATAGTCGAGAGTCGATGCTGCCTTGATAGTCGAGAGTCGACGCTGCCGTGATAGTCGAGAGTCGATGCTGCCTTGATAGTCGAGAGTCGATGCTGCCGTGATAGTCGAGAGTCGACGCTGCCTGATAGTCGAGAGTCGACGCTGCCTGATAGTCGAGAGTCGGAATACCGATAGTCGACGCCCCAGGCCACGCGGGGCCAGAACCGCGACAGCGGCAAACGGAACAACCCCGCGGCGTGCGCGGTGTCGACTCTCGGAGTTCCGACTCTCGACTCTCCTGCGGCTT
>JAICUE010000558.1 GCA_025936015.1 Gemmatimonadaceae bacterium | reverse complement strand
CTCGTCGTCCAGCGCCGGCGCCAACTCGGGGGCATCATCCGGATCGTCGTCGGGGTCGTCCTCGGGGTCGTCCTCCAGCAAGGCGTCGTTCGCGTCGGCGGCGAACTGCAAGCAGCTCGAGGGCCTTGCCGCGAAGATCGCTCAGTCGGTGCAGCCGAACGCGAACGGCGAGGTCGATCTCGGCAAGGAAGCGGATGCGCTGGACGCGCTCGCAAGCGCGGCGCCCGACGACATCAAAGGCGACTTCAAGACGTTCGCCGAAGCGTTCAAGAACTTCGCGAAGGTCTACGGCGACGCGAAGATCAAGGTCGGGCAGACGCCGTCCGCCGACCAGATCGCGAAGCTGACGACCGCGGCGCAGGCGCTCAACACCCCGAAGTTGCAGGCGGCGATGCAGCACCTCTCCACCTGGGGCAGCACCCACTGCGGGGTCTCGTCGACGAGTCCGTAACCACCATGTCCCGGGGACAGTCCCCGGGACATGTCCGTTCTGCGGGCCGCTGCCAGAGCCGAACGGTGAGCGATCGACACGTCACCGCGGGCCGTGTCCCGGGGACAGTCCCCGGGACACGGCTGAAGCTGACCTGTCCGAAACGGACAGTAGGGTGGCGCGGTGCGCCTGATCGTCGCCCGCTGCGAGGTCACCTACTCCGGCCGCCTCGACGCGTTCCTGCCGGAGTCGACGCGCCTTCTGATGCTGAAGGACGACGGCTCCGTGCTCGTCCACGCCGACGCGGGCGGCTACAAGCCGCTCAACTGGATGACACCCCCGACGGTGATCGAGACGAGCGACGACCGGGTCGTCGTTCGCAAGCGCGCCGGCCGCAGCGAGGACCGGCTCGAGATCCGCCTGCTCGAGGTGCTGTCGGACGTGACGCACGACATGGGCGAGGCCGCCGCGCTCGAGAAGGACGGCGTCGAGCGCGACCTGCAGCTGCTCCTCGCCGGCGACCCCGGCGCGATCGAGCCGGGGCTTCGTCTCGTCAAGCGGGAATGGCCGACCGACGTCGGGCCGGTCGACCTGATGTGCCGCGACTCCGGCGACGGTTGGGTCGCCGTCGAGATCAAGCGGATCGGGACGATCGACGCCGTGGAGCAGCTGACGCGCTATCTCGACTGCATCCGCGCCGACCCGGCACGCGCCGCGTGCCGCGGGATCCTCGCCGCGCAGCAGCTGAAGCCGCAGGCGATCGCCCTCGCCGACCAGCGCGGACTCGGCACCGCGCAGGTCGATCTCGCGGTGCTGCGTGGCGAGCGGGAACCAGCACTGACGCTCTTTGCCCTCTAGCGCCGAGCCGTTAGGCTCCGCGCCGTGAAGTTCAGCATCTACTCAGAGGTCCAGAGCTGGCCGGGGAAGCCCTATGACCGGCTGTACGGCGAGGTGCTCGAGCAGATCGAGAACGCGGACCGGCTCGGCTACGAGGCGTACGCCGTCATCGAGCATCTCTTCTTCCCGAAGTTCTCCGCGTCGGCAAACGTCTTCGGGCTCTTCGGCATGGCCGCGCAGCGCACGCGCTCGATCAAGTTCCGGACGATGCTGCACATCCTTCCGTACCACAACCCCCTCGTTCTCGCGGCGATGATCCACGAATTCTCGCTGCTCACGAACGGCCGCTACGAGTTCGGTGTCGGCCGCGGGCACGGGTGGATCCCGCTCGCCGCAGGGCTGCCGAT
>JAICUE010000111.1 GCA_025936015.1 Gemmatimonadaceae bacterium | reverse complement strand
TTCAGGGCGGTGGGTTCAAGTCCCTCCAGGAAGGCGACCGCGTCGAGTTCGAAATCGTTCAGGGCCAGAAGGGACCTCAAGCCGCGGATGTGACGAAGGCCGCCTGATCCCACCTGCACCGCAATTCCAAGGGCCTCGCATCGCGCGGGGCCCTTTGCGTTTCATGGTGACGCGACAGTGCGCTGAAGGTGTTATCGACGGTGACCCGAGGTTGTCGCGGCTCGTCCCTCTCCGTATGGCGCGCTCATCATCGATCCCTCGCGGAACCCGCTCTGCTGCCGGTTTCGCGCTGTTGGCGTCGGCTGCCTTCACCCTCGCCGTTCCCCGTGTCGCGAGCGCGCAGAAGAAGACGCCCGCGATCGCCGTGCGCGGGACCGTGACCGGCGCCGACATCGTTCGCGCAGCTCGCGACTATCTCGGGGTCCGGTATGTCTGGGGCGGTGATACCCCGCGCGCCTTCGATTGCTCGGGATTCACCCGCTACGTCTTCGCCCGCTATGGGATCGCGCTGCCGCGCACCGCGCATGAACAGGCCGCTGTCGGCGACGCTCCATTTCCCGGCGACCTGCGTCCCGGTGATCTGCTCTTCTTCTCCGGCGGACAAGGAGCGCAGCACATCGCGATCTACGTCGGGGGCGACACGATCATCCACGCCTCGAGCTCGGCGAAGCGAGTCAAGCTCGACGTGATCCGTCCGCACGGCGGACCGTGGGCGAAGCACAACTGGTTCCGCAATCGCCTCATCGCGGTGCGGCGCGTCCTGCCGATGGAAGGAACGTTCTACATCCCGATGTCGGCAACCGCGAGCCCTGCGCAGCCGAGCACGGTCACCGCCGAGGGCCCGCCCTCGTTCCGTCATGCGCCGACGGTCTACTGAACGAATGGGCTCGGTGTTGAATCCGCTCCGCTCATCGGAACCGGAGGCGGTTGGCAAGTATTGTGATATCAGGCACACCACGAGCATGTCGAGTCGCTCGCGCGGACGACTGCCGGTGATGACGCGGCACGGAGTGAGATGATGGCAGAGCAAGCGGTGCTCTTTACCCGAGATCTTCCTGGCGGCGGCTACGTCGCCATCGAAGCGCTTCCAACGGAAGCCGGGGTCCATCGTGCCCGCGTCTCTGTCGAACGGCGCACCGACCCGGATCGCCGCCTCGGACACGTCCCGCCGATCATCGTCACGCTCGAGGGCGGATCGCAAGCGGAGCTCTTCGAGGAGCTTTACCGGATTGCCGTCGACAACGTCGAGATCGCGCGCGGGATCCTGAAGTGGCAGGCCGCGCGGCGACAGGGAAAAGCGCACTGACGACGCGCTGCTCGGTCGCGGGCTGGACGCTCCTTGAAGCGAACCACCTCCGCCAATCGAGCGGGAGTGTCGATTAGCTGGTGAGCCAGTCGAAGCGCACGCCTCTCCGCGACGCTTTCGGCGCGCGCGGGACGAACTTGTACAACTGTGCCGGACGCCCGCGTCCCTCACTTCTCCACTCGCGGGTCGGCATCACCAGGCGCGCCGACTGGAGCGCACGCCGGAAGCTCGCCTTGTGCAGCGTACGTCCGAGAATCGCTTCGTAGACTTCCTGCAGCTCGCTGAGCGTGAATGCCCCGGGGAGCAGGCGGAATGCGACCGGCGTGCGATCGAGCCAGATCCCGGCAGCGGTCGCGGCATCGTCGACTTCGCGCCGCGCAGTGGCGCCAAGCGTCGATGCGCGGTCGCGAGGGATCCACGCATCGTCCCCGGCATCGGGTGCGGCCACGAGTCCGGCGAACAACACCGTCGCGACATCGCCCTCCATTCGCGTGATCACCTGCTCGAGCCAGGCGACCGCTGAGCCCAATGAAGCGCGCGCGATCCGGACGGCGGCGTTCTCGAGTGACTCGCCGCCGCGCGGCGCGCCGGTCGGCAGTGCGCGACGACCGCGCTCTTCCTGGGGCGCGAAGAGCACCAGGCGCCCGCCGCTCGGCGCGAGGAGAACGATGTCGATCGTGACGGAGGCGCGGAATCCGGCGCGGCCGGCGGTGCGAGAGGGCATGGGCTCAATTAGTATCATGTCGATACTAATGTCAAGCGCCACCGGTCGCCTCGGCGGGTGGCGTCGATTGCTGCTATGCCGCGGGCGAGAGTGCCGTCTTCAGCGCGGCAACGCGGCGCGCGCGCCGCGCGTCACCATGCGATCGTGCCCTTCTTCGTCGTATCCACGTCTTCCTCGCCGCCCGCCTTGAACAGGAATGCTTCCATGTTCTTCGTCAGGAATGCGCGCGCCTGCGGGTCCATGACGTTCAGCCCGTAGTGGTTGATCAGCATCGTCTGCTGCTTCAGCCACTGCGCCCAGCATTCGCGGCAGATCGAGGACTGGACGCGCGCGCCGATCGCGCCCGGAAACGGGGGGCGCTCGAATCCCTCACGGGTCTGCCCGCAGCGGGTGCAGTGGACGTCGGCCATCAGCGTCTCGCGTACTCGACTTTCGCCAGGCGCACGAGCGCGAGGAGGCGGATGTACAGCCAGCCGATGTCGAACTCGTACCACTTCGCCTTGAACTTCGCCGAGCGCGGATCCGCGTGGTGGTTGTTGTGCAGCTCTTCGCCGCCGAGCCAGATCGCTACGGGAAGGATGTTGCGGCTCTCGTCCTTCACCTCGAAGTTGCGATAGCCGACCGCATGCCCGACGCCGTTGATGATCCCGGCCGCCCAGAACGGAATCCAGATCATCTGCACGCCCCAGACGAGCGGACCGACGAACAGGCCGAACAGCCAGATGTCGATCAGCAGCATCACCAGGATGCCGACCCAGTTGAGCGGGGCAAAGAGGTGCCGCTCGAGCACATCGTCCGGCGTGCCCTTGCCATACTTCTCGAGCATCCCGGGCTGGCGGACTGCCTTCCGGTAATAGAAGGCGCCCTTGATGATGATGTTGCGCAGCCCTTCGACGATCGGGCTGTGTGGATCGCCTTCACGATCGGCGAACGCGTGATGCTTGCGGTGGCAGGCCACCCACTCCTTCGTCACGATCGCGGTCGTCAGCCAGAGCCATGCGCGCATCGGCAGCGCGACGAGATAATGGAGCTTCACTCCGCGATGCGTCTGCGCCCGGTGCAGGAAGAGCGTGACGCAAACGTTGGTGATGTGCCCAGCGACGATGACGAAGAGCACCGGCTTCCACCAGTGCGTGCCCCAGCTTCCGAAATCCGGCATTCCCGCGACTCCTCTCGTGTTGTGATCCGGCAGCGGTGTTGGGCCACTGCCAACGCACCTGCCATCGAAACGAGCGGTCCAGCCGCGTGGCCGCGACTGGACCGCCATCTTCAATGTAGTGCAACCCCTCAGGCTCGCCAACGGTGCAGCTGTCGGGTTTCTCCTGGTGTGCGCGCGGCTACTTCGTCGTCCCGCTCTGCGGAGCTGACGTGTTGAGGCCGCCTGTTGTCACGAGCGGCATCGCGTCCCTGGCCGGTGCCGTTCCCCATGTGTCGTTGCTGTCGTTGAAATCGGGGACCGTTCCGTCGGGCCAGAGCCGGACCCCGACGACGTTCGACTTCACCGGCACTTCAGCGGTCACTCGTTCGCCACCGGTTCCCCAGATGTCGACGGGGATCGTCACGTTCTGCACGCTCCCGTCGGCGAGACGAAGCCGCATCTCGAGCGGGAACGGAATGGACGAGTGGCGTCGCACGACGATCGACGCGACCGTCTGCCCGTCGGTGGTCTTGTTGGTGACGTCCTCGATGCCGAGATCGAGCACGTCGTTGCCGTAGAAGAATGCGCGCCAGTACCACGAGAGGTCATCGCCGCTGACGTTCTCGATCGTCCGGAAGAAATCACCGGGCGTCGGATGCTTGAACGCCCAGCGGCGGGCGTATTCGCGGAATGCACGGTCGAAGGTCTCACGACCGACAACGTGGTCACGCAGCGTCAGCAGCACCGCCGCCGGCTTGCGATAGCCGATCGCGCCTAACGCTGCCGGGTCGATGCGGTCGGGCGGCGTCATCAACGGCGCGGCGATTCCCCGGCCCTGGATGTCCGTCCAGTTCTTCATGTACGCCGGCCAGACCGGGTTCGCCGGTGTGCGAAGCTCGTTCGAGAAGGTGTTGATGTACGTGTTGAATCCCTCGTCCATCCACGCGTAGCGCCGCTCATTGCTGCTGACGATCATCGGGAACCACTCGTGGCCATGCTCGTGATCGATGGTGCCGAACGCGCCCTCCGACTTCGGCGCGTAGTGCACCATGACGAACATCGGGTACTCCATCCCGCCGACCGGGCCCGCGACCGACGAGGCCTGTGGATACGGGAAGGGATAGATCAGCGACGAATACGTGCGAATGGTCCACTGCGTGTTCTCGGCACCGTTCTCCCACCCCGCGCCGGCGCGGGGCCACACGTAGTAGGCCTGCGCGAGCACTCCCTTTTCGTTGTTCGGAATCGGCCCTGTGCTCACCGCATCCCAGCGCATGTCGGGTGCGGCTGCCCACGCGACGTCGTGGACGTTGTCGGCGTGGAACTTCCATGTCTTCGTTCCCGCGGTCGCCTTCGGCGCGGATTCCGCCGCCGTTATGATCTGGACGACGTTCGTCGAGGTCGCCGCCTGCGCGAGCCGCTGCCGTTCGGTCGGCGAGAGCACGTCGCTCGCGTTCTGGAGCAGGCCACTGCCCGCCACGGTGTATCCCGCGGGGACGGTCACCGCGTAATCGAAGTCGCCGAACTCGAGGTAGAACTCGCCCTGACCGAGGTACGGATCGGTGTTCCAGCCGCGGACGTCGTCGTAGACCGCCATCCGCGGATACCACTGCGCGACCTCGTACAGCGTGCCATCGCGTCCCATCCGGTCGGACCCGTGTTCGGGAACGAGAAAGCGGAAGTTCAGCGCGATCGTCGCCGTGCCGCCGCCCGGAGCGATCGGCTTCTCGAGATCGATGCGCATCATCGTGTCATCGACTTTCCCAGTGTGCGTCTTGCCGTCGACCGTCAGGCCGGTGATCTCGTACCCGCCCTGAAAGTTGCGCGCGCCCCATCGGCTGTCCGCAGGGTTGATGACGGATCCCTTGCTGCCGGGGCGATAGAGATTCTGATCGACCTGGAGCCAGACAAAGCGCAGCGTGTCGGGCGAGTTGTTCCGGTACTTGATCGTCTCGCTCCCGGTCACCGCGCCCGCGGCCGTGTCGAGCGTGGCACTGATCGTATAATCGGCGCGCTGTTGCCAGTAGTCGCGACCCGGTTGCCCGTCAGCTGATCGGAACTGATTCGGGCCAGGCCAGTCCATCCGATCGATTCGCATGAACGGATCGTCGGCGGTGGTCACGAAGCTCTTCGCGGCAGAGTGGCCCATCGGCTCGACGACCACACGCGCGGTGTCGATGGGGACGGGGGTGACGACCTGCGTCTTGTTTCGACTGCAGGCCGCCGCTCCGAGGAGCAGCAACAGGGCGGAAACTTGTCTCACGGATGCACCTGGCCGGAAAGGGACGACGAAAGCGCCGCCGTGAACAAGATGGTCACGTGCGACGGCAGGTTCGTGAACGTTGGAGTCGTGTCGCTGGCGATGGAAGGGCATGCGAATCTTTGCCTGCCCTTGCTTCGACCGTCTACGCCCCATAGCGTCTCCATCGCATGATGAATACCGGACGGTCGGCAGAGGATCAGAGCAGCGGGCGACGCATGTCGGCGACAGCCGTCGCTGCCAGCGGCGAGCACGCGAACAGCGGTGCGGGCGCCAGTGAAGCGGGGACCGCGCGACTCGCGGCGCGCTTCATCGGGGAACGCATTCCTGATTTCTATCGGCCTGCCGCCGCGGGACTGCGGGCGTCATCGATCGGCATCGGCACCTATCTCGGCGAAGCTGACGACGCCGATGACCGTCGCTACGACGAGTCGATCCGTGCGGCGGTCGCCGTCGGGCTCAACGTCATCGACACCGCGATCAACTACCGATGCCAGCGCTCCGAGCGTGTCATCGGGGCGGCGCTTGCCTCGCTCATCGCCGACGGTGTCACGCGCCGCGACGAGATCGTCGTCTGCACCAAGGGCGGGTATATCCCGCTCGACGGATCACCGCCTGCCTCGCGCGAGGAGTACTCGGCGTTCATCGATCGCGAGTATTTCTCGCCCGGCATCATGCGCGCCGAGGACGTCGTGGGCGGCGGTCACTGCATCGCGCCTGGATACATCGCTGATCAGATCGCGCGCAGTCGTGCGAATCTCGGAGTGGACACGATCGACGTCTACTACCTGCACAATCCCGAGCAGCAGGTACCCGCAATCGACAGCGGTGCCTTCCGCAAGCGGATGGTAGCGGCGTTCGAGGCGCTCGAGTCGCGCGTTGACGCGGGCGACATCGCCGCGTATGGCTGCGCGACATGGAACGGCTTGCGCGTCCCGCAGGGCTCCCGGGAAAGTCTCGCGCTCGAGGAGCTGGTCGGGATGGCTCGCGAGGTCGCCGGCGATGAGCATCATTTCAGATACGTGCAGCTGCCGGTGAATCTGGCGATGAGCGAAGCGCTGCGTGCGCCGACGCAACGCGTCGCCGGTCGCCCCCGCACCGCGCTCGAGGCGGCATCCGAGCTCGGGCTGATCGTCGTCGCGAGCGCGACGCTCATGCAATCGGCTCTCGCGAAATCGCTGCCGACCGCTGTCCGCGACGCGCTGCCGCGCTACGATACCGACGCCCAGCGCGCGCTCGCGTTCGTTCGCGGAATTCCCGCGATCACGACCGCACTGGTCGGGATGCGCGGCACCAGGCACGTCGCCGAGAACCTCGCGATCGCCGAGACCATCGCACGTTAGGCGGCGATCGCGGGTGCCGCCCGCGGATCGTCAGGCGCCCGTTCCCGGTCCCGGTCGGTCGGTCGGGTCATCCCAATCGAGCGTCAGCGTGGTGACCTCACCGTCACGCAGGCGGACAGCGGCGATCCGGTGCGCATTGGTGTCGGCGACGTAGACGACGCCATCGCCAAGCGCTGCGCCTCCCGGCTCATGCAGCTCGCGCACCCACGTCGTCACGCGCTGCGTTCGCGGATCGAGCCACTTGAGCGCGTCGTTATACGAGTCGACGACGAGCAGCCGGCCGTCCGGCATGCAGACGATCCCCTGCGGATGCTGCAGCCGAACTGCGTCGCCTTCACCGTCCACGTTCCCGAAGTCGAAGAGCCCGGTCCCGACGATCGTTTCGACGATCGACTTCGGAGTCAGCCCGGCCGCGCGAATCGCACTCGACTCCGAGTCGGTGAAGTAGAGTGCCGACTCCCCCGCGCAGATTCCCATCGGCTGCGCGAGTGCGGCGGTATCGAGCGGCCCGTCGTGAAGCTCCTCGGCGCCGCTTCCGGCATATGCGCGGGCGACACCTGCCTGACGGTCGAGCATGTACACGCGATGGTTGCCCGCCATCGCGATCGCGATGTCATCGCCGACACGAGCCAGGTCCCACGGTGATGAGAGCGCGCCGGCCGCGAGATCGGCGCGCGTGCGCAGCTGTCGACCGGTACCGGCGATCGTGCGCGCCGCGCCTGACGGGAGATCGACTTCACGAACAACGTGGTTGAAGGCGTCGGCGACGAGCAACGCGTCGCCATCGAAGAGTATCCCCTGGGGGTGGTCGAACAATGGCTCCGCGCCGTCACGATAGCCTCGTCCGCCACCAATCACCGCCGTGACCCGCGCGCGCGACGTCTCCAGCAGGTCGGCGACCACGATCCGATTGTTCCCCGAGTCGGCGATGGCCAGCTTCGTCCCGGAAACCGCCACTTTGCCCGGATAACGTAGCGCCGTCCGTGATCGCTCCTCGGTCGCGGGATGACGTGGCCGCCGCGCGATCGTGTCGCCGGCTCGTGCAATGATGCGCTCGAGCTCCGGCGCGATCATTTCTGTCGTGAACTCGCCGGCATGCTGGCCGAGCACGTAACCCTGCGGATCGATCACGACGATCGTCGGCCAGG
>JAICUE010000505.1 GCA_025936015.1 Gemmatimonadaceae bacterium | reverse complement strand
GCCATCGTCGGCGAACGCGATGCAGCCGTCGCGCGCCAACTGCTCGCGATCGCGCACGAGAAGGGCGCCGCGCCCGCGCTCGCGGTCGGGATCGACTGGCAGGTATCCGCGATCGAGGTACACGACGAGGTGACTCGCTTCTCGCTTGGCGACGGCGAGGATTCGCAACGATTCGAGACCCCGCTCATCGGTGAGCACCAGGCCTACAACACCGCGCTCGCGATCGTCGCGCTCTTGGCGGCGGGCAAGCAGTACGCGCCAACCGCTGCCGAAACGGTGGCAGGGCTCGGCGCGGTGCGGTTACCCGGACGGTTCCAACACGTAGGTCGAATCATCTTCGATGTGGCGCATAATCCCGCTGGAGCGGCGGTGCTCGCGCGGGCGCTGCGAGCAGCTGACGTCGAACGGCCGATCACGACGGTGCTCTCCGTGCTCGCCGACAAGGATTGGCGGGGGATGATGCGCGAGCTTGCTCCGGTAACCGACCGCTTCATCCTCACCACCGCGCCGAGCGCGCCCGCCGGGCGGGTCTGGGATCTGGCGGGCGCGTTGGACTTCGCCCGCGGCGCCGGCTACGCGGTCGAGCAGGAGCCCGATCTTGCACGTGCACTCGACCTCGCGGCGCGTGCGAGCGGTAGCCTCCTCGTCACCGGCTCCTTTCACACCGTCGGTGACGCGATGGCGTGCTTGCAGGTCGATCCGCTCAGCGGGTAGATTAGACGGAATGGCCCAAGGCGCGCTCCCCGGATTCCGTGACTTCTACCCGCAGGAGCTTGCAGAGCGGGCGTTCATCATGGGTGTGTGGCGCGCCGTCGCAGCGCGGTACGCGTTCGTCGAGTACGACGGACCGCCACTCGAGCCGCTCGAGCTCTACACGAAGAAAAGCGGCGACGAGATCGTCGGGCAGCTCTACAACTTCGAGGACAAGGGCGGTCGCACGGTGGCGATGCGCCCCGAGATGACGCCGACGGTCGCACGGATGGTCGGCGCCCGCGCGAACGCGCTGCGAAAGCCGGTGCGCTGGTTTTCCATCCCGCAGCTCTTTCGCTACGAGCGCCAGCAGAAAGGGCGGCTGCGCGAGCACTACCAGCTCAACGTCGACATCTTCGGCGAGCCATCGGTCGCTGCCGACGCCGAGTTGCTCGCGGTGTCGCTCGACATGATGCGCGAGTTCGGGCTCGGCCCTGAAGACGTTCGCGCGCGAGTCTCGGATCGACGTTTGCTGCGATCGGTGCTCGCCGCGATCGGAATCGACGAGGGCGCGCACGATGAAGTCTTCGCGATCGTCGACAAGATCGAACGGACGCCGCGTGCCGTCGCCGCCGAGAAGCTGGCGGGCGCCGGCGTTGCGGCGGCGTCGATCGACCGGTTGTTCGACTTGCTCGCGCTTCGCACTCCGGCAGCGCTTCGCTCCGCGCTCGCGGCCGACGCCGGCAGCGCCGCCGGGCGCGCGGTGGAAGAGCGGCTCGCCGAGCTGGAGCTCTACCTCGACTTCACGAAACGGTTAGGCGTCGGCGACTACGTCCAGCTCGACCTGACGATCGTCCGCGGCCTCGCCTACTACACCGGCATCGTCTTCGAGCTGTTCGATGCCAGGGGGGAGTTCCGGGCGATCGCCGGCGGCGGGCGGTACGATTCGCTCCTCGAATCGTTAGGCGGCCCATCGCTCCCCGCGTTAGGCTTCGGGATGGGGGATGTCGTGCTCGGCGAGCTGCTCCGCGCGCGCGGGTTGATGAAGCCGGCCGCGCCCGCGGTCGATGTCTGGGTCGCCGGCGGCGAACGGACGGCGGACATGCGCGCGGTCATGGAGCTCGCCGCCCGCCTGCGCTCGACCGGCGTCGCCGTGGAGTACGCGCTGCGGCCGCAGCAGCTCGGCAAGCAGTTCAAGTCGGCATCGACCGCCGGCGCGAAGCAGGCGGTTATCGTCCCGCTGGCGAGTGACGGTGCCGGCGCGGGGGAGTTCACGATCCGTGATCTCGTGTCGGGGGAGCAGGTGAAGTATTCGAACGCGGACGAGGTGGTGCGCGCACTCGCGCCCGCCGCTCGTTCACGCT
>JAICUE010000468.1 GCA_025936015.1 Gemmatimonadaceae bacterium | reverse complement strand
TTCATCCTCGTCGCCGCGTCGCGGATGAGCCGGAACGCGACCGGCGAGATCAGGCCGCCGCGCGAGAGCACCGGGCCGCCGCCTAACGTGTGATCGCCGAGCTCCTTCTTCTCGAGGCCGGGATGATCGGTGGCGAAGGTGACGTCGACGACGATCGCCATCTGCGGGCCGACGCACTGGGCGCAGACGAGTGCGCCGCCGCCGTTCCAGGCGATCTCCTCCTGCGTCGTCGCGACGGCGACGACCTTCGCCTTGCCGGGCCTGGCCGCGTACCGGCGCAGCGCCTCGAGGACGACGAAGGCGCCGATCCGGTCGTCGATCGACCGCGAGACCAGCCGGCCATTCGGGAAATCCATCGACTTGCCGTCGATCACCCCGGGGTCGCCGACCGTCAGGCGCGCCGCGGCCTCGGCCTTGGTCTTCGCGCCGATGTCCACCCAGAGCTCGGTGAGCTTCGTCGCTTTCTCGCGATCCTCGGGCTTGATCAGGTGAATCGGCTTCTTCCCGATCACGCCGAACACGTCGCCCTGGTCGGTGATGAAGCGGATGCGCTGCGCGACCAGCACCTGCGGATCCCAGCCGCCGATCGGCGAGATGTGGACGTAGCCTTCGTCGTCGATGTGCTGGACGATCACTCCGATCTCGTCGATGTGGCCGTCGAGCATGATCGTCGGCGAGCCCTCCGGGTTGATCGTCGCCATGCTGTTTCCCGAGACGTCGGCCGTGATCTCGGCGCCGAACGACTTCGCCTCCTCGCGCCAGGCGCGGGCTGGTGCAGTCTCGAACCCCGAGGGGCCGGGGGTGTCGAGGAGCCGCTTCAGGAAGGCGATCGAGGAGGGAGTGAGCATGATGCGTTGAGGACGGTTAGGCGGTGGTGCGGATGAGCATGATACAACAATCGACCGGCGCGCGGATGCCCGGAATCACCGGCGCGTATACACCGCCTTGCCGCCGACCCAGGTCGAGACGACGCTGGTGCCGAGGATCTCGTTGGGCGCGACGGTCATGATGTCGCGGTCGAGGATGACGAAGTCGGCGTACTTGCCGGCGGTGAGCGAGCCGGCGTCCTTTTCCATGAAGGACGCGAAAGCGGGCCAGATGGTCATCGACTCGAGCGCTTCCTCCCGCGTCATCTTCTGCTCCGGGTGCCACCCGCCCGGCGGCCAGCCGCGCTCGTCCTGCCGCGAGATCGCCGAGTGGAACGACCGGAGCGGATTCACTCCCTCGACGGGGAAGTCGCTGCCGTTCGGGATGATCACGCCGGTGTTCAGCAGCGACCGCCAGGCGTACGCGCCCATCTCGCGCCCCGCGCCGAGACGCGCACCAGCCCAGTACATGTCGCTCGTCTGGTGCACCGCCTGCATCGACGGAATCACATCGAGCTCGGCGAAGCGCGGGATGTCGTCGTAGTTGACGATCTGCGCGTGCTCGATGCGGAAGCGATGGTCGGCGACCGGCACCGCCTTCAGTGCCTGCTCGAAGGCGTCGAGCACCACGCGATTGCCACGGTCGCCGATCGCGTGGACGCAGACCTGGAAGCCGTGCCGGAGCGCGGCCTCGGATACCGCCTCGATGTGCTCCGGGCTCGAGACGAGGAGCCCGCGATTCCCCGGGTCGTCGGAGTACGGCTCGAGCAGCGCCGCGCCGCGGCTGCCTAACGCTCCATCGGCGTAGAGCTTGATGCTGCGAATCCAGAGATGGCCATCGTACAGCGCGCTCTGCGGGCCGCGGGCGAAATAGTACGCCAGTGCCGCGCTGTCGTCGGCGATCATGACGTAGGTGCGAAGGTCGAGCTTCCCCTCCTTCGCCAGCGTCTCGAGCAGCTCGATCCCCGCGCGCGACTCACCCGGGTCATGAACACCAGTCAATCCCCAGCGGTGCATCTCGTCGATCGCGGCGAGGGCGCGCGCGCGCCACTCCGCCGGCGACGCCGGCGGAATCACGCGTTCTATGAGACCCATCGCGTTGTCGACGAAGACACCGGTCGGCGCGCCACTCGAATCGCGGACGATGCGTCCGCCTGACGGATCCTTCGTCTCGCGGGTGACCGACGCGAGCTGCATCGCCTTCGCGTTGACGAGGAACGCATGGCCGTCGATGCGCTCGAGCTCCACGGGATTGTTCGGCACCGCGCGCGAGAGCGCATCGTGGGTCGGGAAACGCGTGTCGCCCCAGTCGTTCTGGTCCCAGCCATGGCCGATGATCCACGTGCCGGCCGGAACCTGCTTCGCCCGCGCCGCGACACGGGCGACGACTTCGTCGTACGACGTCGTGCCGACGAGATCGACGGTCCGCAGCGCCTGCCCGAGTCCGAGGAAATGCCCGTGCGCATCGGTCATCCCCGGGATGATCGTGCGGCCGGTCGCGTCGACCAGCTGCGTCTTCGGCCCCTGGAGCGCCTTCGCGCCGCGCTCGGATCCCACGAAGAGGATGCGTCCATCGCGGACCGCGAGCGCTTCGGCGGTCGGGCGCGAGTCGTCGACGGTGTAGATGCGGGCGCCGGTGACGATCAGGTCGGCGGGGCGCTGCTGCTGCTGCGCGCTGAG
>JAICUE010000375.1 GCA_025936015.1 Gemmatimonadaceae bacterium | reverse complement strand
TGGGCGAGGTCGGCGCGGGACGAGTCGAGCTCGAACGTGACGCGCTCGCCCCTGACTTCGCGGGTGTCGCGGTGTCCATCGCCGGCGAAGGCGAAGCCGGGATCGTCGCCGCCGGTTCGCCGCTATCGCTCGCGGTCACGGTCGAATCGGCGGCGGCGCTGTCCGCTCCGCGGGTGCGATCGCCAGTGCAGGCGCCGGCGCCTAACGCGATCGCACCCACCGCCAGCAGCAGCCGCCTTCCGCTCACGGCTGGCCCATCTTGATCACCAGCGGCTTCGTCGTCTCGACTGACGTCACCGCGGCCTGCGGCGCCGGAACCGGGGTCGACGCCGAGCCGGTCGTTATCGGCGTTCCCACCCGGAACTTGGTTACATCGACACCGACGGCGTAGCTGTGGATGATCAGCGCATCGCGCGCCGTCAGCGCACCGTCCGCGTCGACATCGGCGCGCGTCCTCGCGTCGCCGGTCGGACAGGACAAGCCGAGCAGGCAATCGTAGACCGAGTTCGCGTCGGCGAGCTCGATCTTGCCGTCGCCATTCACGTCGCCCCACGACAGCACCAGCGGCTGCGTCGCGGTCACCGTCAGGTCGAACGACACCTGCCCCCCGCTGCTCACGGCGATGTTGGTGATCGCGATCCCTGACTTGAGCTGCGCGTAGGCATTCGAGTTGGGCGTGGTCGTCGAGGTGAAGCTGGTCGCCCCGCTCGTGCCCGGCCAGATATCCGCTGCGCTGCCGCGGTATCCCGGTGAATCGAGGCGAGGGATCCCGCTCGCTTCCTCGAGGTCGACGCCCTTGTGGTTGGTCTCGTTCTCGATGGTGTTCGCCGGCCAGCGCTGCTGCACGACGCCACTGTCGATGTGCCAGATCAGCAGCCCGGTGCCCAGCAGATACGCGTCGGAGCCAAGGCGTTCCCGATTTTCGAGAAGGAAGTATTCGTCGGTTCCGGCGATCGGCAGCTTGACGATGTCGCCCGTCGTCTCGATCGGGTCCATCGTCACGTGCTGGGACGTCGTCAACGTGCGGACGGGCGCCCAGCCGAGTTCCATCTTCGACCACGCGGACATGTGCGACGGCGAAATCGGGATGTTCCAGTTGCCGGCGCCCATCAGCCCCCACTCGCCGATCCCCGAGTTGGGTTCCGGGTCGGCGGTCGCGTACAGATCGGGCAGGCCTAACGCGTGCCCGAATTCGTGGGCGAAGACGCCGATGTCGATCGGATCGGAGCTGCCGCAGTTCAGCGCGGGCTCGAGCACGTAATCCGAGATGTAGACGCCATCGTTCGTGAGATACCCGTTGGTGGCGGCGCCGGTGGTATCCTTCGCCTGGCCGGCGGCCCCCTCGATGACCCACCGATGGGACCACATGTTCTTGCTGCCGCTCCCGCACTCGCCGCCCGTCTCGGGCTGCACGAACGAAACCAGATCGACGTAGCCGTCGTGGTCACCGTCGTACTGGCTGAAGTCGATCGTCTTGTCGGCGATGTCGAGCGTCTGCTTCAGCAGCATCCAGATGCCGGCGCCCGAGAAGCCGTTGTCCGTGCCCTCGTAGACGGTGTCCGCGCTGGCGACCGTGGTCCACGGAAACACGATCCCGGTCATCGTCAGCTGGCCGCGCGACATCTCGGTATAGAGCTGCGTCAGCGTCCGCGGGCTGTACGGTCCGTCGAACAGCTTCTGCTGCAGCGTCGACGTCGCCCACGGCTCCTGGGTCGTGTTCGCGTACCTGATCGGCAGCACCACGACGTGTTCCGTCCCCGAGACGATCTCGCCTGCTTCCCGGGCGATCGAGAGGCTGAGCCCTGACGCCAGCGCGTTAGGCCCCATCTGCGCCCGCGCCGCCTTCGCGTGGCGAAGCCTGCTCATCATCGCGCGGCGGAACTGGAAGGCTGTCGGATCCTTGGCAAGGATCGCCCGCGCCGCCGGGGGGAGCGGCGTGCCGTGGACCTGCCCGGCGAGCACGACATCCTGCGCCGGCAGAGCGGCCGCGAGGGCACAGAACGCCGAGCCGAGGACAAAGGCGAAGACCTTGCGTGACATCAGCGGGCTCCTCAACGGACGTGGACGGTCTTGTTGCCGAGCCCGACCTTGTCGAGCAGCGGATCGAACGTGTGCGCCGCGTACATGGCGCTCGGCGTGATCGTGAAGGTCAGCGTCTTGCCCGCCGCAGCCGGCGTCACGATCCAGCCGACGCGCGCGGTCGTGTACGTCGGGATCGAGTTGTTCGGGGTGCTCACCGCCAGGTGCAGGGAGCTGGACCCGACGATCGCATAGCGAAGGGCGCTCCCGCTGGTCTGGGTGAGCGAAGTCAGCGTGAGGGCGCTCGCATCGCTCCAGCCGACGGTGTAGACCACGGAACCGAGCGTCTCGGAGGACAACGGCGTGAGGTCGGCAACGGCGGCCAGGACGATCGTGTCCCCGACGGATGCGGTGTCGCGCCCGGTCAGCGCCAGCGTCGGCTTCGCGTTAGGCCGGTTCGACTTGTCGCCGCCGCACGCGCCGAGGAGCGCAAGCGCGACTGTCGCCGCAACCGAGGTAAGGAAACGGGTACGTTGCACGATTCGCCTGGAGTAGAGGTCCACCACGCGGGGCGCGATCCGCTCCGCCGTCGCATCTATGCGCGCGCGACTCTATACACCTGAACCTAAGATTCAGGCCGCGTCCCGCAATGTCACAAAGGTCACTATCGCCGGGTCGCCTTGACCGATCATTCAACGCGGGCGGGAACTTTTTGGACAGGGCGCGAACAAGGCTGCCTTACGCTGACGCCCCGCGCTGCCGCGCTCAGCCCAGGAACGATTCCAGCGCTCGGGCGCGGCTGACGTGGCGCAGCCGCGAGAGTGCCTTTTCCTTGATCTGCCTGACGCGCTCGCGGGTAATGCTCAGCAGCGCACCGATCTCCTCGAGGGTCATCGGCTCTTCGCCGTCGAGGCCGAAGTAGAGGCGCAGGATGCGCGACTCGCGCTCCTTGAGGTGCGACAGCGCCTCCTCGATCGATTCGGTCAGCGCCTTGACGAACATCTCTTCGTCCGGCGTCGCGTTCACCGTGTCAGCGAGGTAGTCGAGGAGCCGGTTGTCTTCGCCCGGTGTCAGCGGCGCGTCGAGGGACAGATGCGTCTGCGAGATCAGCATCGTCTTCGCGACTTCTTCCTCGGTGATGTCCATCCCGTTCGCGATCTCGGCGTGCGTCGCCTCGCGCCCGAGCTCCTGCAACAGCGTGCTCGCGCGCTTCCCGATGCGGTGCAGCGTGCCCGCGCGGTTGAGCGGTACGCGCACGATCCGCGACTGCTCGGCGAGCGCCTGGAGGATTGCCTGGCGGATCCACCACACCGCGTAGGAGATGAACTTGATCCCCTTCGTCTCGTCGAACTTGTGGGCGGCGCGGATGAGGCCGAGGTTGCCCTCGTTGATCAGGTCGGAAAGCGACACGCCCTGGTTCTGGTAC
>JAICUE010000173.1 GCA_025936015.1 Gemmatimonadaceae bacterium | reverse complement strand
GCGTACGGAATGGCATTGCCCGCCGCGCAGCCGCGCTATGGAATCGTTGGATTCTGCTGGGGAGGCGGCGTTGCGTTCGAGCATGCGGTGCACTCGCCGACCCTTGGGGCCGCCGTCGTGTATTACGGCACGTCTCCGCCGGCGGCGAGCCTCGCCTCGGTCCGCGCGCCGGTGCTCGGTCTCTATGGCGGTGAAGACGCTCGGGTCGGTGCGACGATTCCGCCTGCCGACTCGGCGATGAAGGCGCTCGGCAAGAGCTACGTCTACCAGATCTTTCCCGGCGCGGGACACGGCTTCCTCCGCGGTCAGGATGAGCATAACGGCGCGAACCTCGTCGCATCCATGCGCGCATGGCCGATGACCGTCGATTTCCTCCGCGCCAATCTCGAGCACTGAGTTGCAAACGATTCACGTCTTCCTCGCGCTCTTCCTCGCCGGCCTCGTTCTCGGAGTCGGCGCAATGCTCTTCGGCGTCGAGCGGCGGCGCGCTACACCAGGTGATGCGGCCGGCGCCGCGACCGTGGGCGCTCGCCTCACCGTGCCCAACGTCGCCGCGTTCGCGGCGGCCTCGGGCGCGGTGGGTTATCTGCTCGATCGCTACACGACGGTCGGGACGCTTTGGGTTTTCGTCTTCGCGGCGGCGGCCGGTGGGGTCGCGATCGTCGGTGCAAGTCTCCTCGTCGCGCGATGGGCGTTACCGGCCGTGGCCGCTGAAGTGATTGACGAGCGCTACATCCTGCAGGGACACCCGGCTCGGGTGACGCGCGTCGTCACCGACGCCGCTGGCGCGCCGAGTGCATACGAGATCGCGTATGAAGAAGGCGGCGCGACGCACCTGGTTCGCGCCCACAGCCTGGAGGGCACCGAGCTCACGCCTGGTTCCGAGGTCGTGATCGAGCGTGTCGAGAACGGCGCAGCATATGTCGAAGCATGGGCAGTCGTCGAGCGACGGCTCTGAACAGCCCTTCGCAGTCATGAGTTGCCGTTCGTAGTCGCTGAACACCGCCGCGGAGCGGCGGTAAGGATGGGCGCGATGTCCGATGCCGCGTGGTTTGGCGTGATCTTCGTTGGATTCTTCATCCTCCGGATCATCGCCGCGACGATTTTTTTCCTCTGCATCCTCCCAGACGGCGTCCGCTGCCCGAATTGCGATGCAGTCACCGTTCGCGTGCAATCACGCGGATGGAACCTGCTGATGCCCTGGTTCCGCACGAGCTGGTGCTACGAGTGCGGGTGGGACGGGCTCCTCCGCACCGGACCGAAACCGGCGAATTATTATCCGGTTGCGAATAATTTGAGCCATTCCGGCCAGTTGCCGCTCAGCTCGAAGAAATCGTCGAAGTAGCGAAGTCCCAGCCCTTCGAGCTCTTCGATCAGGGCGATCAACGATGGCTCCTCGTGGATCGGGCCGATCGCGACCAGCCCGCCCTCGACGCGAAATTCATCCGGCGTCAGGTTGAGGCGAGTGTCGAGCATCGTTCGCGTCAGGCCCGAGCTCTCGAACGCAGTGCGACGAATGACCATCGTCGGTGCACCGGGCGGCGCTTGCAGCGGCATTGTCGTTCTCCTCGATCGGGGTCGTCCAGCATAACGACGCGGCGATCCGGTCGCCACCGCGCCGCGGCGTGACCCGCACGGCGTACCTGGATACCCGCGACCGGTGTAGCTTTCACCCTATGCTCTGCATCTTCGCCCTCGAGCGCGGTACGCCGCGATGATTCGTTCCGACGTGACTGAAGCGTCGTACGATGTCATCGTCATCGGGGCCGGTCACGCGGGCACCGAGGCCGCGGTCGCGGCCGCGCGCGCTGGCGCACGCGTCGCAATCGTCACGAGCGCGCTCGAGACGATCGGCCAGATGTCGTGCAATCCCGCCATCGGCGGCGTCGCGAAGGGCACCGTCGTCCGCGAAGTCGATGCACTCGGCGGAATCATGGCGCGCGCGACCGATCTGGCGACGCTGCAATTCCGGATGCTCAACCGCGGCAAGGGACCAGCGGTGTGGGCACCGCGCGCACAGTGCGATCGCGGCCTCTATCGGCGCGCGGTGCGATCGCTGATCGAGGAGCAGGCGCGGCTCGACACGATCCAGGGCACCGTCGCGCGCCTGCTCATCGATGACGGCGCGCACGCGGTGCGCGGCATCGAGACACTCGAAGGACGGCGCTTCGCCGCGCGCGCGGTCGTGCTCACCACCGGCACCTTCCTCCGGGGCCGCATTCACATCGGCACCGAGACGAAGATCGCCGGCGGGCGCGCCGGCGAACCGTCGGCGATTCAACTCGCCGAACAGCTCGAGGCGATCGGGCTCGAAGTCGCGCGCTTCAAGACCGGTACACCACCGCGGATCGACGGGCGATCGGTCGATTACTCGAAGCTCGACAAGCAGGAGAGCGAGATCGAGGCATTCGACTATTCGTGGTCGCACTTCTGGGACACACCGCGCCGCAATGGCGGCGCGACTCGGCACCCGCCGCAGCTGCCCTGCTGGATCACCTTCGCCGGCGAAGAGGCGAAGGATGTCGTGCGCGAAAACATCGGGCTTTCGGCGATGTATGGCGGCGCGATCGGCTCCCGCGGTCCGCGCTATTGTCCGTCGGTCGAAGACAAGATCCTTCGTTTCCCCGACGCGGAACGCCATCAGATCTTCCTCGAGCCCGAGGGGCACGACACGCACGAGCTGTACGTGAATGGCCTCTCGACGTCGCTTCCGGTGGACGTCCAGCTGCGAATGCTGCACGCGGTCCCGGGGCTCGAGTCGGCGCGAATGACACGTGCCGGGTACGCGATCGAATACGATTACTACCCGCCGACCCAGCTCGATGCGACTCTGCAGCTTCGCGCGTTAGGCGGGCTGTTCCTCGCGGGGCAGATCAATGGCACCACCGGCTACGAAGAGGCCGCGGGGCAGGGAGTCGTCGCCGGCTACAACGCCGCGTTCCGCGTGCTCGAGCAGCCGCCACTGATCCTTGGCCGCGCGTCGTCGTACATCGGCGTCCTCGTCGACGACCTGGTGACGCGCGGGGTGGACGAGCCGTATCGCCTCTTCACGTCGCGTTCGGAGTTCCGCCTGACGGTACGACAGGACAATGCGCTCCGCCGGCTCGCGCCGGTCGCGATCGAACGCGGCGCGCTCGACGAACGCGAACAACGGCTGGTCGCCGCCCGCCTCGACGCGGAAGACCGCGCGCGCACTCTCGCCGATACTATTTCGATCCGTCCGGAACAGGCGGCGCCGCTGCTCGAGGCAGCGCACAGCGCGCCGCTCGCGCACGCGGTGAAGATCGTCGAGGTGGCGCGGCGCCAGGGCGTCACGCTGCTCGACCTTCTCCGTGCCGCCGGCGTCGACGAGCCGATGCCGATCGACGCGGCAATCACTGCGGAACTGGAGATCAAGTACGCCGGCTACTTTGCGCGTGAGCGCGTCCAGGCCGACAAGATGCGCCGGCTCGACGCGTTTCCGCTCGGCGCCGGTCTCCCGTACGGCGAGATGCGGTCGCTCTCGATGGAAGCGCGGCAGAAGCTCGCTGCGATCGTTCCGGCGACGCTCGCACAGGCCTCGCGAATTCCCGGCGTGAGTCCGAGCGACCTCCAGAACCTCGTGCTCGAGATCGAGCGGCGCGCGGGGCGCTGACGACGGTGCGACAAGAGACGATCGAGAATCCGATAGCGGAGCCACGATCGTCCTTCTCGAGCTGTCGAACATCACGCGGCATCGGCATCGCCTCGCGTATTAATACTCGAATTGCTACTAATTCCACCCCAGGAGCCCTCATGACTATTCGTCGCGCAGCGTCGTTGTCGTCCGTCCTCATCGCTGGTGCGGTTGCCTGCGCACCGGCCATGGCGCAGCAGCCGGCGCCGGCCAGCGCGGCCACGCCAATGG
This sequence comes from Gemmatimonadaceae bacterium, assembly GCA_025936015.1. Taxonomy (GTDB): domain Bacteria; phylum Gemmatimonadota; class Gemmatimonadetes; order Gemmatimonadales; family Gemmatimonadaceae; genus JABFXC01. The sequence goes on along the minus strand of JAICUE010000173.1, from coordinate 2,157 downwards.
CGATGTCGCACATGGCGGCCTCACCGATGATCGTCACCAACGGCCAGGGTGAGACCAAGATCACCCCTGACCGCGCTCGGCTCGAAGTCAGCGTCCAGACCCGGGCCGCAACCGCGGCGGAGGCAGGCGGCCAGAACGCAAAGAAGCAACAGAGCGTGCTCGATGCACTGAAGAAGATGGGCTTCGGTGCCGACCAGCTTTCGACGGTGAATTACAACCTCTTTCCCGAGATGCAGTACGACAAGAACGGGCAGAGTCCGCGCGTCGTCGCCTACAACGCCACGAATACCGTCCGCGTCGAGATCCGGGACGTTGCGATGATCGGCAAGGCCATCGATGCGTCGCTCGAGGCCGGTGCAAACATGATCAGCTCGCTCTCCTTCTACTCATCCAACACCGACTCGGCGCGGCGGTCGGCGCTTGCCAGCGCGGTTGCGCGTGCGCGTAGCGACGCTGACGCGATCGCGGCGGCGGCCGGTGGCTCGATCGGAGCGCTGATGGAAATCAGCACAAACGATTTCGCGCCGCCGGTGATTTACAACCGGGCGAACATGGCGAGCGACATGTCAGCGAAGATCGCGACCGCGACGCCAATCGAGCCGGGCGAACAAACCGTGACTGCAATCGTGATGGCGCGCTGGGTATTCGTTCCGCGGTAATGCCCGAGCCTGGCATTACGGGTTTACTGGGGGCCGACGCGTCGTCGGCCCCTTTTTCGGCTCTATGGGCCAACCCGATGTTTCACGTGAAACGCCGAACGCGATAGCGGACTCAGCGGCGTCGCGGTCGGCCTCAGCGGTCCGGGGCGGCGTACATCCAGGTTCCACGTGAAACATGCCCAGCGCTATATTCCGCGCTTCTTCCAGCACGGACGGCATGTGGGCCGAGTAATCGCGATCGCGAACCAGAAGGGCGGAGTCGGCAAGACGACCTCCGCTGTCAACCTTGCCGCGAGCCTCGCCGTCGCCGAACAACGGACCCTGCTCATCGACGGGGACCCGCAGGGAAACGCGACGAGCGGAATCGGAATCACTCGCGAGCAGGTCGGGCTCACGGTCTACGATGCCCTGATCGGCGAATCGTCGATGGCCGATGCGACGATCCGCTCGGTGCAGTTCAAGCACCTGGATGTCGTCCCCGCCACGCCCGATCTTGCTGGCGCCGAAGTCGAATTGGTGACGCACCCGCGCCGCGATCGTGCAATGAAGGAGGCGGTTGCCCAGGTGCGCGATGAGTACGACTTCATTCTCATCGACTGCCCGCCCTCGCTCGGACTGATAACGCTCAACATGCTCGCGGCCGCGGACGCGCTGCTCATTCCGCTGCAGTGCGAATACTACGCGCTCGAGGGGATCTCCCAGCTGCTGAGCACCGTGACGCTCGTCCAGCGAGGTGTGAACGAAGCACTCGGGATCGACGGAGTCCTGCTGACGATGTACGACGCGCGCCTCAATCTCTCGCGCCAGGTGGCCGCGGACGCGCGGGAGTATTTCGGTGCGAAGGTCTTCAAGACGGTGATCCCGAGAAATATCCGGCTCGCTGAAGCACCGAGCTTCGGGAAGCCAATCATCCTGTACGACGTGACGTCGGTGGGCGCGCAGGCGTACATGGGCGTCGCGCGCGAAATAGTCGAACGCTTTGGCAAGCGAACCGCAGCATTTACACGTCACGTCGCAACCGCGGCGGCGGAGAGCGAACCGGCGGAGCGCGCGGAGGAATCGCGGTGAGCAACGAGAAACAACAGCGGAGACTCGGGCGCGGGCTCGAAGCGTTGATCAACAGCGCCCCGACGATCGACCCGCCCACAGCCCGACAGGCGGGGGGAGAGCCTCGCCCCGGGCCCTATCGCGAAATTCCGCTCGCTGAGATCAGGCCGAATCGCTACCAGCCGCGGCGCGAATTCAAGCCGGAGGAGCTCAGCGAGCTGCAGGCGAGCATCAAGGCGACGGGACTCCTTCAGCCGGTCACCGTCCGCCCCACCGGCGCCAACCGCTACGAGCTGGTCGCCGGCGAACGACGGCTCCGCGCAGTCACCGCGCTGGGCTGGACCGCGATCCCGGCGGTCGTGAAGGACATCGACGACCGAACCGCCCTCACGCTGGCGCTCGTCGAGAACCTCCAGCGCGCCGACCTCAATCCGCTCGAGGAGGCCGAAGG
>JAICUE010000270.1 GCA_025936015.1 Gemmatimonadaceae bacterium | reverse complement strand
GCCATTCGCGTCAGAGAGTACGCCCTCCATCGTCAGCCGCTCGACGAGCGCCCGCTTGTCGCGTTCCCGTTCGTCGCGAGCCTTGGCCTGCTCGTCGTCGCTGGCGATCAGCCCGACCTCGCGCCTGACGTCGACGTCGCGCGCGCGCCAGAATCCGTCGAGGGTGGGCATGTCGTGGGTGTTCGCCGTGGCGAGCGCCTCGTTCGGATATTCCGACGCGGCGCGGAAGCCACCCTTCTCGTCGCGTTCGAAGTAGAGCACCTTCGACGAGAGCAATCCCCAGCGGCGCATCGCCGGCGGGACATCGTCAGGCACGGTGCCGAGATCTTCGCCGACCACCAGCGCCCCGGCACGCGTACTCTCGAGCGCGAGGATGCCAAGCAGGTCCTCCGATGGGAAGCGGACATAGGCGCCCTCCTTTCCGCTCTTCCCGTCCGGAATCCAGAACTGCCGGAAGAGTCCCATCACGTGATCGATCCGGAGCGCGCCGCCGTGGCGCAGCGAGGCTCGAATGAGCCGTCGCCAATACTCGTAGCGCTCGCGGGCGAGTGCGCGCGGATCGAGCGGAGGCAGCCCCCAGTTCTGGCCGGTCGCCGAATACGGGTCGGGTGGTGCGCCGATGCTGGCGCCGTCGACGAACAGCTCCGGGCTGGCCCAGAGGTCCGCGCCGTTAGGCGCGCTGCCAATCGCGAGATCCTGGTAGAGCCCGATCGCCATTCCCGCTTCGCGGGCGGTGCGCGCCGCGTCCGCCAGCTGCTGGTCGATGACGAACTGCACCCAGCGGTGGAAGTCGATCTCGTTGTCGTGAAGCTCGCGGAAGCGACGGACCGCTGCCGAACGGTGATCGCGATACTCCGCGGGCCAGTCGCGCCAGTTGCCCGAGCTCTCGCCGTCGCGACCGAGATGCTCGCTGAGGGCGACGAAGGTGGCGAAACGCTCGAGCGCCTCCCCCTGCGAGTCGAGCCACTGCGTCCAGTCGGGGTTTCGCGATCGCGGCCCGCGCAGGTGTGACGCGTGCAGCGCGCGGAGCACCGGCGTCTTCAGCGACATCACCCGTTCGTACTCGACCCGGTCGCTTGCACGCACGCGAGCGAGCTCCCCCCGGAACTGCGCGCTGTTGACGATCTCGCGCACCGCCGACGACTGGGCGTAGCCAGGCACCGCCTCGACGTCGATATATATCGGATTGCGAAAAATTCGGCTGACCGGGCTGTACGGGCTGACGTCGTCGCCGGCATTGCGGAGCGCGTGCAGCGGGTTCAACCCGATGAACTGCGCACCGACGCCTCCCGCCCAGCGGACCAGTGTCACGAGATCGCCGAAATCGCCGACCCCCCAATTCCGCGCGCTGCGCACGGTGTAGAGGTTCGCCGTGATCCCGAACACGCGTCGTCCCGCGAGAACCTCGGTCGGCGACGGACAGGACGGCGGCGCGATGATCAATGATTGCACCGCGCTCCGTTCGCCATCGCTGCCGCGGATCGTCGCGCGGAGCTCGTGATAGCCGGGTGCGGACGGCGCGTCGACCGTCAGGCGGAGCTGCCCGTCGCGGTCAGCCGTCGCCCGCCCATTCGTGCGCTTCGTCTCGCCCTGCTCGGTGCGGAGCTCGAGCGACCAGTCGACCGATTCGTCCGGGGCAACGTGCATCACGACGTCGATCCCGTGTCCTTCACCCTCCTTCACGCTGATCACTCGCACCGGCGCGAGGAGCTCGGCTCGGTCCGACTCGGCGAGCCGCTCGAGCGCCTGTTCCGCCTTGTCTGCGGTCGACGCATCGATCCCCATCGCCGCGAGGAGGGCGATGCGAGTCTCGTCGGAGGTCTCCCGCATCTCGTTACCAGTCTGGTCGCGGTATTCGGGGATGATCCCGGCGCGATCGGCGAGCGCGCGCAGCGCCGGGCTCACGGCGGCAGTGGTCATCGGCAGCTCCTCGCGTCGTCAGGCGGGCGCGAGGACGAGCGCGCCTAACGGCGGCAGGGTCAGCCGCATCGCCTGCTGGTAGCCGTGCATCGGCGCCCGCTCGGTCTCGACCCGTTCGCGCGTGTGATAGCCGCTTCCTCCATAGGCCGCGTCGTCGCTCGAGAGAAGCTGGACGTAGGTGCCGGCAGCCGGTGCGCCGATGAGATAGTCCTCGCGGGGGATCGGCGTCAGGTTCAGCACGACCACGACGTGGTCGGGACCGTCGCGCCTGACATACGAGATCACCGAGTTGTCGCGGTCGGCGACATCGATCCACGAGAATCCCTCCGGCTCCTGGTCCCGCCGCCAGAGTGGTGCGCGCTCGTTGTAGATCCGGCCGAGGTCGCGCATGAACTGCAGCAGCCCGCGCTGCCGCGGCTCGTTGATCAGGTGCCAATCGAGGCTCGAGTCATGGTTCCACTCGGTGGCCTGCGCGAGCTCGGTGCCCATGAAGAGGAGGCTCTTGCCCGGCCGCGTGTACTGGTAGGCGAGCAACGCGCGCAGGTTGGCCAGCTTCTGCCAATCGTCTCCCGGCATCTTCTCGAGCAGCGACTTCTTGAGGTGCACGACCTCGTCGTGCGACAGCGGCATGATGAAGTGCTCGCTGTACTCGTACATCATCGCGAAGGTGAGCGTGTCCTGGTGCCAGCGGCGATAGAGCGGGTCGGTCTCGAAGTACTTCAGGGTGTCGTGCATCCACCCCATGTTCCACTTGAAGGTGAACCCGAGCCCGCCCTCGGTGGCCGGCTTCGTCACCCCGGGCCACGCCGTCGACTCCTCGGCGATCGTGATGCAGCCCGGCTGCTCGGTGCGAACCGTTTCCGTCATCTGGCGGAGGAAGTCGATTGCCTCGAGGTTCTCGCGTCCGCCATAACGGTTGCGCAGCCACTGGCCCGGCTCGCGGCTGTAATCGAGATAGAGCATCGACGCGACCGCATCGACCCGAAGCCCGTCGGCGTGGAACTCGTCGAGCCAGTACAGCGCGTTGGCGACGAGGAAGTTGCGCACCTCGTTGCGCCCATAGTTGAAGATCAGCGTCCCCCAGTCGGGATGCTCGCCGAGCCGCGGGTCCTGGTGCTCGTAGAGCGCGGTGCCGTCGAAGCGGCGCAGCGCGAAGTCATCCTTGGGAAAGTGCGCCGGCACCCAGTCGAGGATGACGCCGATGTCGGCCTGGTGACAGGTGTCGATGAAGAACTTGAAGTCGTCGGGCGAGCCGAAGCGCGACGTCGGCGCATAGTAGCCCGTCACCTGGTAACCCCACGACCCGGCGAACGGGTGCTCCATGATCGGGAGCAGCTCGATGTGCGTGACGCCTAACGCCTTGACGTGCTCGACCAGCCGTGGCGCGATTTCGCGATAGCTGAGCGACCGGTTGTTGTCCTCCGGTACGCGGGCCCACGAGCCGAGGTGCACTTCATAGATGAGCATTGGCTCGCGCACCGGGTTGGCGTCGCGGCGGGTGCGCATCCAGAGGTCGTCCTTCCATGAGTGGCAATCGAGATCGACGACGATCGACGCCGTCTGGGGCGCCTGCTCCATCTTGAACGCCATCGGGTCGGTCTTCACCCGCGGCTGCCCATCGCGCGTGAGCAGCTCGTACTTGTAGAGCGTGCCCGCCTTCAGCCCGGGGATGAACAGCTCGAAGACGCCGGACGCGCCGAGCTGGCGCATCGGGAACAGCCGCCCGTCCCAGCCGCAGAACTCGCCGATGACGCTGACCCGCTTCGCGTTAGGCGCCCAGACGGCGAACGAGACGCCGGCGACGCCGTCCATCGTCCGCGGATGAGCGCCGAGCATGCTCCAGAGCCGGTGATGCGTTCCCTCGTTGAAGAGGTGCAGGTCGATGTCGCCGATCGTCGGCAGGAAGCGGTACGGGTCGTCGCGCTCCCACGTCGACCCGCCGGCGAATTCGAAGCGTAGCCTGTAGTGCAGCGGCAACGTCGCGCGCGGGATGAAGACGGCGAACAATCCACCTTCGACCCGCTGCATCGCGACCGGCTCGCCGCCATCCGGGATGCACGAGACCGCGGTCGCAACCGGATGAAACGCGCGGACGACGATTCCCGTCTCGTCGCCGGCGGTGACCGGATGCGCGCCGAGGATGCTGTGCGGCGAGTCGTGAACGCCGGCGAGCAGTCGCGCGACGTCGGATGGGTTCGCGGCCGGCGGTGGGGTGGTGCGCGCGGCTGGCGCGTTAGGCGCCTCGCGACGCGCGGCAGCTGGTGGCGTCTTTGTCTGCTTCATTGCGATGCCTCCGACTTCTGGTGCAACGGCTCCACGTCGAGGTTCAGCCGGCGGTCGGACCCGAAGCGGAGCAGGACGAGCGAGTAGGGCGCGAGCGTCAGCGTGTTCTCCTTCACGGTTCGCGCCCCGGCGTGCGCGGTGTCGAGCGCGACGACCCACACTCCTTCCCCACCGGGATTCGGAAAGGCGAAGCGGCATTCGGAGTCGCCCGGGTTCGCGAGCAGCAGCATCGTGTCGCCCTTGATCGGTCGCCCGCGATCGTCCTGCTCATCGGTTGCCTCGCCGTGAATGAGCATTCCGAGCGCGCGATTGTTCGGGTTGTGCCAGTACTCGTCGGTGACCGGCTTTCCTTCCGGCGTCAGCCAGATCAGCTCCTTCTCGGCGCCTTCCTTTCCATCGCTGTTGAAGAAGTGGCGGCGGCGAAGGACTGGGCTCGCGAGGCGGATCGCGAACGCGCCGCGGGTGAACTCGAGCAACCCG
>JAICUE010000501.1 GCA_025936015.1 Gemmatimonadaceae bacterium | reverse complement strand
TCGCTGGCGTTGATGACCTACGAGATGCTGACGGGGAAGCTGCCGTTCGCCGGGCGCACGCAGCAGGAGATGATGATCAACCGGCTGCGGAACGATCCGACCCCGATCCGGCAGATGCGCCCCGACCTCAACTTCAACGATGCGATCGAGGGCGTGCTGAACAAGGGGATGGCGCGGGATGTGGCGAACCGGTACTCGAGCGCGCCGGAGTTCGCCGGCGCGTTCGCCGCCGCCGCGCGCGGGGAAGGGGTGAGCATGCTCGGCCGGCTGTTCGGCCGTTAGGCAGCGCGGCGAAGTGAAGAGGCGCGTCTTCGCGGAGGGAATCATGCGTCGGTCGTTCGCGGTGATGGTGGTGGTGGCGCTGGTTGCCTGCCAGTCGGAGCAGAGCCCGGCGCAGCAGCGCGTCGCGGTCCCTGACGAGGTGCGCGGCGACACGGCGCGTACGCCGCAGGTGGCGCTGCACGCGACGCTCGGCGGCAAGCTCGAAGCGCCGCAGGGGCTCGAGGTGGACTATTTCGCGCGCGATCTCGGCGGCGTCCGGTTCATGGTGCTCGGTCCTGACGGGGCGGTGTACGCGTCGCGGCCGCGCGCCGGCACGATCGTCAGGCTCGCCGACACGAACGGCGACGGGACGGCGGACGATGTCACGACGGTGCTCAGAGGCTTCGACGAGCCGCACGGCATGGCGTTCTTCCGCGGCGCGTTCTACGTGGCCGAGACCGGCGCGCTGAAGCGGTTCGCGTTAGGCACGGATGGGTGGCCGACGGGGAAGGGAACGACGATCACGACGTATCCGGGCGGCAGCGGTCACTCGACGCGGACGGTGGTCGTCGGGCCGGACAGCATGCTCTACGTCTCGGTCGGCTCGCGCTGCAACATCTGCGAGGGCGACGTGCCGCAGCGCGCGGTGGTGCTCCAGGTGAATCCGGCAACCGGCGCGACGCGGCCGTACTCGGTCGGCTTGCGCAATGCGGTCGGGCTCGCGGTGAACCCGGTGACGAAGGCGATCTGGGTGACGACGCACGAGCGCGACAACCTCGGCGACGACATCCCGCCCGAGGAGATCGACATCCTGAAGGATGGCGCGGACTACGGCTGGCCGTACTGTTGGGGCAACCGGCAGCCGAACCCCGAGTATCACGATGCCGCCCGCTGCGCGAAGACGGAGCCGCCGGCGCTGATGATGCAGGCCCACTCCGCGCCGTTAGGCATCACCTTCCTCGCCGGCGCGACGCAGCTGCCGGAGCAGTATCGCGGCGACGCGCTGGTGGCGTTTCACGGCTCGTGGAACCGTTCGGTGCCGACTGGCGCGAAGGTCGTGCGGGTGCGAGTCCGCGACGGGAAGCCGGTGGCGTACGAGGATTTCGTGCGGGGATGGCAGGACGCGAGCGGACATCGCTGGGGCCGGCCGGCCGACGTGCTCGTCGCCAGGGATGGCGCGGTGCTGATCTCCGACGACACCGGCGACGCCATCTACCGGGTGCACCGCTGACGCCGGCCGGCGAAGTGGTCGAGCGACTGGAGGGCGCCGCGCCCGCCGTCAGGCGCGGTCGCGCGGGCCCGACCGTCACGGGCGTGGGCATCGCGTTAGGCAGCGTGCTCCTGCTCGCCGGCTGCACGGTGAGCGAGCGCTCGACGTCGGACAGCACCGGGCGCGCCGACAGCGTCGCGCCGGCGCCCGTCGTCAGCGTCGACGCGACGCCGGTCGCGGTGCTCGCGGTGCAGCTCGGCGCATTCTCCGACAGCGGCAATGCCATCAGGCTGCGCGACTCGCTCGCGCGGGCCGGCTGGCAGGCGTACGTCCGGGCGAGCGAAGGGAAGGCGGCGCCGGCGTTCCGCGTCCGTGTCGCCGCGTCGCGCGACAGCACGCTGCCCCGGCTCGTCGCCGACGCATTCGCGGCGCAGCACCGCGACGCAGCGGTGGTCGGCGACCAGCTGCGCGGCGACTCGATCGGCGCGACGGTGGCCACGCCGGTGAACGGCGGGACGCACGGGATGGCGGCGGCGGTGCGCTGGGCGGTCGCGCCGGACCGGCGCGCCCTGCTCGTCGTCGAGGATCCGGCTGGCGTCGAGGCGGAGCCGGTGCCTAACGGTTTCCTCTTCGCCGACGAAGGGAGCGGCGTCGTCATCC
>JAICUE010000556.1 GCA_025936015.1 Gemmatimonadaceae bacterium | reverse complement strand
CGCGCGGATGCTGATGAACGATCGGCGACCACTCGCCTGGCATCAGTGGGGCGAGGTGGTCTATCGCGATCCGAAGACGCCGAAGTTCATCGGCGACATGCCGCACACCTGGATCGCGTCGGACTTCATTCGCTCGGTGATCGACATGATCGCCTACGAGCGCGACGATTCCGCACTCGTCATCGGCGCCGGCATCCCCGAGCTGTGGGCGAACCTTGCACCGGGCGTCCAGGTGCACGGGCTGCACACATCGTCAGGCACCCTCGACCTGACGATGCTCGGCGGCGGCCGCAGCGTGAAGGTGCACGTCGGCGGGAAGCTGCGCGTGCCGGCCGCTGGCATCGTCGTCCACTCGCCTTACGACACGCCGATCCTCACCGCGACGGTGAACGGCAAACCGGTCGCGACGAATGGTCGCGAGATCGTGATCCACTCCCTCCCGGCGGACATCGCCTTCGGGCACTGATGCCACAGCGATCCAGCGAAGCGGCAGGGGTCGGGGTGCAGCGACCATCCGACGTCAGTCGGGGGAGCAAACCCCGAGCCCCTGCCGCGAAGCGTGACGCGGCGAACCGTGTCGCGTCGCCACGCAGTTCACCCGAGCGACCCGCCGTTGCTCGCGATCACCTTTGCGTAGTAGCGGCCGCTCCGCTTGATCGTGCGCTGCTGTGTCGCGAAGTCCACGTGGACGATGCCGAACCGCTTGGCGAAGCCGAGGCTCCACTCGAGGTTGTCGAGAAGGCTCCAGGCGAAGTAGCCTCGCATGTCGGCGCCGTTGGTCATCGCGCGATGCACCGCGCGGAGGTGTTCGCGGAAGTAGTGAACGCGGTTCGGGTCGTCGACGACGCCGTCGATCGCGGTTGGCGGATCGAAGAACGCCGCGCCGTTCTCGGTGACGTAGAGCGGGATGCGACCATAACGCTTCGTCACCCACTCGAGCGTGTCGGCGAGTCCTTGCGGGTAGACTTCCCAGCCTGTCTCGGTGTACGTCGCGTTGTCCTGCCTGACGGCGCGCGCGCAGGTGGGCCAGCGATCGGGATCGTAGGCGGTCACGCTGCGCGTGTAGTAGTTGACGCCGAGGAAGTCGATCGGCTGCTTGATGAGCGCGAAGTCGTCGGCGGGGAAATCGGGCCAGGCCGCACCGTAGATGTCGCGCATTTCCGCCGGGTAGCTGCCGAGCAGCGCGGGGTCGAGGTACTGCCGGTTCATGTACGCGTCCGCTCGCTGCACGGCCTTCTCGTCCGCTTCGTACTCCGAAGCCGGATACTTCGGCTCGAGATTGACGACGAGCCCGATCTGCTGGTTTGCGATCGCGCGATAGGCGAGCACCGCCGCGCCGTGCGCGCGCATCAGGTTGTGCGCGACGATCGGCGGCTCGTAGAGGCTGCGATGTCCCGGCGCGAGCGTTCCCTCGAGGTAGCCGCCATGCGCGACGACCCACGGTTCGTTGATCGTCGCCCACATCGGGACGCGATCGCCGAGTGCCTTGTACATGACCGTGGCGTAGTCGGCGAACCAGTCGGCGACGTCGCGATTGAGCCAGCCACCCATGTCGTCGAGCGCGGCCGGGAGGTCCCAGTGATAGAGCGTGACGAGCGGCTTGATGTTCGCGGCGAGGAGCGCATCGACGAGCCGCTCGTAGCACGCCAGCCCGCGCGCGTTGACCTGGCCGCGACCGTT
>JAICUE010000012.1 GCA_025936015.1 Gemmatimonadaceae bacterium | reverse complement strand
GGCCGCTGCATCGGTGCGCGTGCCAGCGTCGCCGGCCGCGCGACCGAGATCATCGCCGACGCGACGGTGCTCGCGACGGGCGGCTGCGGCCAGCTCTTTCAGCACACGACGAATCCCGTCGTCGCAACCGGCGACGGCTTCGCGATCGCGCATCGCGCCGACGTGACGTTGAGCGACATGGAGTTCGTGCAGTTCCATCCGACCGCGCTCGACACTCCCGAGAATCCGCTCGCGCTCATCTCGGAAGCGGTGCGCGGGGAGGGCGCGGTCCTCGTCAACGAAGAGGGCGAGCGCTTCATGGTGAAGAAGCACAAGCTCGCCGAGCTCGCGCCCCGCGACGTCGTCGCCCGCGCGATCTTCGCCCAGCGCAAAGGCGGACGAAAGGTGTACCTCGACGCGCGGAAGATCCGTGGCTTTGCCAAACGCTTTCCCGGTATCCTCGCGCTCTGTGCCGCGCGCGGGATCGATCCGCGCAAGCAGCTCATCCCGGTGACGCCGGCCGCGCATTACATGATGGGTGGCATCGTCACCGACCTGACGGGTCGCTCGAGCATGCCGCGCCTCTACGCCTGCGGCGAAGTGGCGCGCACCGGAGTGCACGGCGCGAATCGCCTCGCTTCCAACTCCCTGCTCGAGGGACTCGTCTTCGCCGAGCGCGTCGCCCGCGACATGGTGGAGACCCCGGCCCTCGCCGACGAGCCGCATCGCGGCGATTGGCGCGTCCCGGTGCTCAGCGACCGCGGCGCCGCGCAGGTCGCCGCCGACCAGATTCGCACGGTGATGTGGGACTTCGCCGGTATCTCGCGCACCGCGAGCGGGCTGCGCCGCTGCATCGTCCTCCTCGACCAGATCGAGGATCGTCTCCCCGAGGGCGCGACCGAGGAGCGCAACATGGTGCAGACCGCCCGCCTCATCGCCGAGGCCGCGCTATTGCGCAAGGAATCGCGCGGCGGTCATTTCCGTAGCGACTTTCCCCGCGCCCGCAGCGTCTGGCGCGGCAAGCACATCGAATGGTGATCGGACATTGAATAGCGAGCTGCACGAGGAGATTCGCCGTCTCGCCCGCGAGCGGAACGCCGTCATCCTCGCCCACAACTACGAGCGCGCCGAGGTCCAGGACGTCGCCGACTACGTCGGCGACTCGTTAGGCCTGTCGCGTGAAGCCGCGAAGACGGAAGCGGACGTCATCGTCTTCTGCGGCGTGCACTTCATGGCCGAGACCGCGGCGATTCTCTCGCCGCAGAAGCGCGTGCTCCTTCCCGACATGGCCGCCGGCTGTTCGCTCGCCTCGACCATCGACGCCGACCAGCTTCGCGAATGGAAGGCCGAGCATCCGGGCGCGGTAGTCGTGTCGTACGTCAACACGACCGCCGAGGTGAAGGCCGAAACGGACTACTGCTGCACGTCGGGCAACGCGGTCGAAGTGATCAACGCGATCCCCGCCGACAAGGAGATTCTCTTCTGCCCCGACATGTTCCTCGGCGCGCACGTCAGGCGCGTGACGGGACGCGAGAACATTCGCGTCTGGATGGGGGAGTGCCACGTGCATGCCGGGATCGATCCTGAAGACATCGCGCTCCAGCGGGCGAAACATCCGGGCGCCGAGTTCCTGATCCATCCCGAGTGTGGCTGTTCGACCAGCGTGCTCGATGCCGTGTCGTCGGGCGCGGTCGACGCCGAGGGCGTGAAAGTGCTCTCGACGGAAGGAATGATTCGCCGTCCCGCCGAGTCGCCTAACGATGAGTTCATCGTCGCGACCGAGGTCGGGATTCTGCATCGCCTTCGCCGCGAGAACCCGACGAAGACGTTCTTCGCCGCGAACGACCGCGCCGTCTGTGCGTACATGAAGGTGACGACGCTGCCGAAGGTGCTGCGCTCACTCGAGACGCTCGAGTATCGCATCACCGTGCCTGACGATGTCGCGAAGCGCGCACGTCGCGCCATCGAGCGAATGATCGCGATCGGAGGGAAGGGCGGCCCGCCACTGTCGCCCGTCCCGGAGACGTTCGACCCCGGAGAGTGAGACACCGATGACCACTCCACACGAGCCGGAAGGCAGCCGCCGCCACATCATCACGCCGCGTTCCGTGCGCGCCGCCAACCACGAGGAAGGACTGCTCTTCCCCCTCTCGAGCGAGGAGACGCGCCAGCTCGTCCGCACCGCGCTCGAGGAAGACGGCGCCTTCCAGGACGTGACGACGATCGCCACCGTCCGCTCCGACCGGCGCACGCACGCGACGCTCGTCGCCCGCGAAAAGGGCGTGATCTGCGGTGCCCCACTCGCGATCGAGGCGTTTCATCAGCTCGACGAATCGATCACCGTCAGGGTGGATGCCGAAGACGGTGCCCGCGTCGGTGAAGCCACTCCCGTTTTCTTCCTCACGGGGAAGGCGCGCGCGATCCTCAGCGCCGAGCGCGTCGCGCTCAACTTCATGCAGCGCCTGTCGGGGATCGCGTCACTGACGCGGATGTACGTCGACGCTGTCGCCGGCACGCGCGCGAAGATTCTCGATACGCGGAAGACCACGCCCGGCTGGCGTCGTCTCGAGAAGTACGCGGTGCGCGCCGGCGGCGGCCGCAATCACCGCATGAATCTGTCGAGCTCCGTCCTGATCAAGGACAACCACCTCGCCGCCGTCGACGGCGACGTGCAGCTCGCGATCACCCGCGCTCGCGAGCTCGCCCCGCCCGGCGCAAAGGTCGAAGTCGAGTGCGACCGCATCGAGCAGGTCGAGCGCGCCGTCGCCGCCGGCGCCGACATCGTTCTCCTCGACAACATGTCGCTCGACGAGCTGCGTGCTTGCGTCAAGCTGGTCGCCCGCCGCGCGACGATAGAAGCGTCAGGCGGTGTCACCCGCGACCGCGTCCGCGCGATCGCCGAGACCGGCGTCGACTGGATCTCCGTCGGCGCGCTGACGCACTCCGCCCCCGCGCTCGACCTCGGGCTCGACTTCGAGGGGACGTGAACTGCAGCCAGAACTGCAGCCGTTAGCCTTTAGCCGTTAGCTGGAAGCGACGGCGGTTACCACAGTCGCTGACTGCTAACGGCTAATAGCTAACGGCCGATGTTGCAGTTCAGTGTTGTTTCTTCGGCGGTTCGAAGTGATTCGTCTGCTTCGGACTCTCCGCCTGCCCCTTCCGTGCGTGCTGGGCGAACCCTTCCTCGCGTGAGCGCACCGGCTCGCCGAGTCCCTCGTCGTGCGTCTCGACTTCCTCGGCGCCCTCGGCGGTCTCGCGCGCGACTTTGCCTTCGAGAGTCTCGCCCTTCTGCGGTCCGTCGCGCGGGTCGCGATCGTTAGGCCCGTAGTTCGTCATTGGCTCATCCTGTTGGTGGTGGGTGAGTATGGCGCAGGGCGCGTGCCGCTAGGGGCGACGTGGCCGCCGTCGGGCGATAAGGGCTGTGTCTTGCTTTCGGCATTTATTCGGGTTAGTCTTGTCTCCCCACAGGAGCCCGGTATGCCGAAAGCATCGCCCACGTTCGACCTCGAGAGCTACACCCCCGTCGCCGAGCGCATTCGACTCTTCTACGAGCGATTCCCCGCGGGGCGCATCGTCACGGAGCTCGTTTCGAACGAGCTCCGTGAAGGCGCCAATGTCATAACGTTCCGAGCCTTTGCCTACCGATCGGCGACCGATACGCTCCCCGCCGCGACAGGATGGGCAGCCGAGCGGGACGATGACGGCGAGATCAACGCGGTAGCCTGCCTCGAGAACGCCGAGACCTCGGCGATCGGGCGGGCGCTGGCCAACCTCGGGTTCGCGACGTCGATACGGCCGAGTCGCGAAGAGATGGAGAAGGCGAATCGCGCGCGCGCGCCGCGCCGCGAGCGCGTCATGCCTAACGGCCGGCCGGGGGCGGTCGCTGCCCCGCGCCATGAACTCCGGGAATATGCCGGACGTGATACGGTGCTCGAGGTGCTATCTCTCGCCGACGAAATCGAGCGCACCGACTCCGACGCTGCGCGCGTCAGACGCCTCCGCCGACGCCTCGAACACACGCGACCGACCCTCGCGTCACTTCATCGCGTCGAGCGGCTCCTCAGACGGTGGTTGGTCTCACTCGACGGCTGACCCCGATTTGGCGGTTGTAACACCCGAGCATCTAGGATTGAAGGGAAAGAACGCAGAACAGCATCATGATCGCCGAGGAAGGAGTAGCAAGTGGAAGCGCCGCGGTTACAGCAGTCTGATCCCGATGGACGGGAACGCTGGAGAGAGGCGGACGACGCCGCCCTCCTCGCCGGGATGCGTCGCGGAGTTCAAGCAGCCGTCGCCGAGTTTGTCGACCGCTTTTCGCCGATGCTGGTCGGGATCGCGCGGCGGCGCGGGCTCCGTAGCGGGGACATCAATACTGCCGTCGTCGACTTCCTGGACACGGCGGCGATGCGACTTGCTGACATGACAGAAAGAATTCCCCATTCGCTGACGGCTCACCTGATCGTCAGCTTCCGGCGACGGCTCAACTTCGAGTGGCGAACTGCCAGGCGCCGTGAACTGCGGGAATCGATGATGGCGACGGAGATAGCGCGGGGAACACAACGCGCAATCGCCGAAAGCTGCTCGGAGTACATGGTCCGCCTTGCGTCGGGCGCGGACGGCGATGGGGCCGACTCCGACCCCGATCCAGGCGACGGCCAGATTCTTCGAGAGCAGCTCGCCCTTGCGATCGACAAGGCGATCGGCGACGACGATCGCCTGCTGCTCGGCTATCTCGCCGATCGCATGCCCCAGCGGGAGATCGCGCAGATCTTCGGCATCACTCACGGGAACGCGCGCATCCGCATCCTCCGTCTGCGGGAGCGGCTCGTGCGGATTGCGCGCGCATACATCAACACGCTGCCGGCCACCGAGGGAATCGCCCTCGCGCGGTTTCTCGAGCGGGCGCCGCGTCGGGTGCGTGATACGGAGCAAGCGCATCCGCCTGATGACGAGTCGGCTCGATCGAGGTCGTACCCTCCTGCGCATCCCCAGGATTCCGCTGTAAATCGAGGAGCAAGCCATGAGTAAACCATCGGACCGCGACAATGCGGTGCGGATCGACGAGATTGGTGAACGTCAGGCAGATGCGCTGATGCGGCTCGCGGCAGAGCATGCCTTCAATCAGCTCGATCCGGAGGACCCGCGCAACGCGAAATTCTTCGAGTGGTACGCGCGCGAAGCCCGCGAGCGGCAGACGCCTGCCGAACGGCGAGCGACCGAAGATCTCGCGCAGCTCTTTGCCGCGCGGATGGTCAAGCGCTGGCAGAAAGAAGCGTTAGGCGTGCGCGATGGCGGCGGCGCACCACGCATTCACCGGGCATCAGTTGCGGCGACCGCCGCGAACGCGCTGGAACTGGCGAGGGCCCAGGCACAGGCCCCCTGCCTCGACATGGCGGTCGCCGCAGGGGCAGGGCGCGCGCTCTGGGATGAGGAGTGTACCGAGTGGGTCGAAGTGCCGCCCGACGTGCCGCCCGGAAAGCATCTGGCGCTTCGCGTGTCGGGCGAGAGCATGACGCCCTTCCTTCACGACGGGGATCTGATCCTCGTGAAGGTGGGTGCCGAGCTTAAATCAGGCAGTATCGTGGTCGCCCGCCGCCCTGAGGACGGGTATGTCGTCAAGCGTGTCGGGCAGTTGAGGCGGCGCAGCGTGGAGTTGGTCTCGCTGAATCCGGAATTCGAGCCGATTCGATTACCCCGTCACCCGCATCTGCTACTCGGTACCGTCGTCCTCCGATGGTGCGCGCACGGCTCGTCTGCCTGACGGCGCCGCATCGAATGGTGGAGGGGGTATGGTCATCGGCCATGTCCCCTCGTCTTTTGTACGGCATGCCTAACGATATCGGCGGGAGTCTGTAACAGCCGAGCATCTAGTGGTGAAGGGACGGAGCGCAGAGGTGCTCCGAATCTCCATCACCACTGAGGTGCACATGCGACACAGACGATTTACTCATTTCTTCCGCCGCACAGCGCCCGCGACGCGTGCGTGCGCGGCGCTTCTGGCCTGCGCTCTCCCGCGTTCCGGTCACGCGCAATCGTCTCCGATACCCGCGCAGCCGCAAGTGCCTGTCCTCTCCGCGTATCGAACGCCGGTCATCGCACTCGTCGAACCGGTGAGCGGAGGATCCG
The DNA here is from genome assembly GCA_025936015.1 of Gemmatimonadaceae bacterium. Lineage (GTDB taxonomy): Bacteria > Gemmatimonadota > Gemmatimonadetes > Gemmatimonadales > Gemmatimonadaceae > JABFXC01. Next base: position 11,179 of record JAICUE010000012.1, on the reverse strand, counting down.
TGCCGCAGGACAAGCCTGTCGTCGTCTTCCGCTTCGTGGAGGGAGAGCCCGGCGACGCCATCGACGCCCGGAGCCTCTCGGTCACGATCGACGGCGCCAACATCACGCCAGCATTCCGGATCGCCGGTGGTGATGCGTGGGGGTCACTCACCGGCGTCGCAGGTGCGGCGGCGTTGGGCGCAGGTGCGCACCAAGTGTTCGCACGAATCTGCTCCGAACGAGGAGCGTGCGGCAGCGTCTCCGCTGTCGTGAATGCCGAGCCGCCGGTGGAACGCACCGGGGCAGCAACTGCGGTGACCGGACGCGGTGGAAAACTGCTCGACTTTCTGATCAGGGCAACGCGGCGACTGCTCTTGCCCTGAGCCAACCGTCTAATCGAGGACCACTCCATGTCAGCTCAATCTTTGACTCCACAACGTGACCGCTCGCCATGCAAGCGTCACACCGTATGCTGGGCTATCGCGTTGGCGTTCGTGTCGGGGCTCTGCGGCCACGTCGCTCGAGCGCAGAACGCGAGTGTCTACTCCTGGGAAGGGACCCGCGCAGTGCCGCCAAACAGCACGGGTCTCACCACGCCGTTTCGTGTTGTCAATAATGCGGCGGGCTCCATCAAGTTTTTCCTGCACGTAGCCTGTACAGGATCAGCGACGACGTGCTCAGCGCCGGCTACGCTACAGGTCGCGGGCGGTTCTTTCAGCACCGTCAACGTCAGCTACGGCACGAATTCTTTGCCCAGCGGAACTATCACGCTCAGCGCTTCGGATGCGAGCGGCAGTGCCAGTGACGTGTTCAGCATCACCCAACCCCTCGATCAACGAGTTCAGGTGACGCCGCATGCCGGGTCGATCGCAGTCACGGCCAACGCATCGCACGGATTCACGTTCACGGTGAAGAACATCGGGGCTGATCGGGCCACGTATAGCGTGACCGCGACCTGCACTGCGCCGGTCACGTGCAGTTCCTCGTCTGGTAGTGTGACTGTGAATGCCGGAGACACGGCGCTTTACAATGTCGCGTTCACTTCGGGGTCATCTGCAGGTGGAACGGTGAAAGTGCATGCGGCGGCCGGTACGTTCTCGGACGATGGAAGCGTAATCGTCGGCATCGCGGCGCCAAGCTCGCTCTCAGCGGCAATCACAAATTCCGATTCCCTGTTGGCGCGTGACCTCTGCTTCAACGCCAGCCTTGGTGATCGCGTCGCTTACAGCTGCGGCGATCTGCAAGTCGTTCACGGCCTCCCGGCGACTACGACGATGGGAACAACGCGTGCGCCGGTTCTGATCTACAACAGTCAGCAAGCCAGGCCTGCTCCGCTGGTAGCGGCGAACCTGACGCTTGCAGCCGGCGCCGCTGGACCGGATACGATCCTGGCAACCGTCACGGTGGATAGTGTGCCGGGGCGCACTTGGGTAACAAAGTTTCCCGGGACAGTGTGGGCGGGCGGCGTACCACGGCGGATCGCGGTGTCTGTGGATTCACTCCCCCCACTCGGCGGAAATTCAGGGGCTCGCATTCTTGCGTATTCGCTCGATGTCTCCGCGTGCTACAATGGCGGAAGTTGTTCCTCCAGTCCGAGACAGCGCGGCAACTTCGCAGTGCTCGATCGTGCCGGCAGTCTGTACGGAGCTGGCTGGTGGGTCGCTGGGCTCGAGCGCCTCGATGTGCCACGCATGCTCTGGATCGGCGGCGACGGCAGCGTCGGACGCTATACCCAGGACGTTGCGCAGCAGAATATCTGGCGCGCTGTCGCTACGAGTCGCCCTGACAGCATCGTCCGAGACGCGACGCTTGGCACATATGTTCGCTACGCGGCCGGCGGTGCCCGGGTCTTCTTCAACGCGACGAGTGGACTCCAGGATTCCACGGTCAACATCCTCGGGCATCGGACGAAGTTCACGTATGCCAGCGGGCAATTGCGCACGATCGAACTGCCTGTACTCACCGGGTCCGCGATGTACACCTTTGACACGGTCGTGGTCTCGGGTAAGCTCAAGATCGTTGCCCCACCTGTTGGGGGGCAGCGGCGCGTGACGACCCTCCAGATTGCAGCCGGGCGCCTAACGTCAATCGCCGATCCCGACGATACAACGGGTACTTCTTCCTCGACTGGATTCGACTACCTCGGAGCGAAAGCCCTGCTGAGCGCCCGGAGAAACCGCGCGGGTGGTCGGACCGCGATCGGCTACGCTGCTGCACAGCGGGTGGCGATCGACTCGACTGAGCTGACCAGTCAGCCCCGCTACGCCGTGACGAGGATCGCCGCGGCGGAGAGTCGCGGCGCGTCAGGCGGCGTGCTCACCGACTCGGTCTATACGACGATCAACGGTCCGCGTCGCGATACGACCATTGTGCGAATCTGGACTGACCGGTTTGGCGCGCCAACGGTGATCCTCAATGCACTCGGGCAGCGGACCGAAATCATTCGGGCAAACGCCGCCTTCCCCGCGCTTGCAACCGAGCTGCATTCGCCGAACGAAACCACAACGGGGTTCGTCACGCAGTCGGTGTACGACGCGAAGGGACGGATGATAGTCCAGCGCAGTCTGGACTCGTACGGTGACGGCCGCACGGACTCAACGCGGTACGAGTGGCACCCTTCGCTTGACGTGATCACCAAGATCGTACCGCCCGAAGGTGATAGCACGATGTTCGGTTATGATCCCGCCAACGGAACGCTACTCTGGCAGAAGAATGCTCGGGGAGATTCGACGGCCTATGCGTACACCTCGGCAGGACTGATTCAGTCGGCGAAGCAGCCACTCACCCCTCCGATGTTCTTCTTCCAGGATGCCCTGGGGAACCTGCGCAAGACGCAGTCTGCGCTTGGCTTCCTCACGCTTCACCTTCGCGACGCCATTGGCCGCGATACACTGATCGTTACCCCAACGGACTCCACGATCTCTGTCGACAGCACTCGGTTGATCGGCGCAGGGCTTCGGACTTATACGCGTTTCAACCTGCTCGACCGGGACACGCTGACGATCTCTGTCGGCAAGCATGACATGGAGGGAGCGCTAACTTCGCCGGATACGCAGGCGCTGAAGGTCCGGAAGCAGTTCGATGCGGAAGGCCGCCTTCTCTCGGTTACGCGAAGCACGATTCCCGCCACGAACATCACCACCGTGACGACGTCGTGGGCATATGATCTCGCCGGCCGGGACACGGCAGAGACGGCGCCGGACGGGCACCGTGAGCGGCATGTGCGCGATGACGCAGGCAATGTCGTCGAGCGCTGGTCCAGACGCGCGCTGTCTGATGCGATTCGCTTCAAGTACGACGCATTGAATCGGCTTCTCACGCGGTCGACACCGGCGGTTTACTACGCACCGGACGGTGCGGCCCCGAGTTACGACCAGGGACTTGGCCTGACGCTCCCCGCCGACACGGCGTCGTTTGCCTACGACGCGTTAGGTAACGTCGCTTCTGCCGTCAACGCGGACGCAAAAGTCTATCGGCATTATTTCAACAACGGCCAGCTCCGGGCCGACACCCTCGAGACCCGCGAGTGGGGAAGTACGAGCTTTCTGTCGCACGTCTACGGGGTCAAGTACACATATGACCGCGATGGCCGGCGGCGGACGCTACGCCATCCGTCAACGCTGCTTCGTTCGGGAGTGCGCGACTCGGTCGTCTATCAGTACTCCAACTGGGGCTCGCTGGCCTCGCTGACCGACATACTGGGCAGCACCTATAGCTTCGACTACGACGCAAATGGCCGGCTCGCTCACCGCGGACTTCCGGGAGACATATCGGACACACTGCGTTATGACGCCGACGATCGCCTCATCGGACGCTGGATCCGCGGTCCGCATTATCTCGGTCAGGATCCGCGGTCCGACAGCTTGCCGCAAACGACGTCCATCGTCGACGACACGATCTGGCGGGACGCACGCGGCAAAGTCGTCAACGCAGAAACTATTACGGATTCGGTCGACGCGACTTACTCCGGCATTGGCTCGATCCGCCACATGTGGCAGTTTCGGTACCCGCGAGGACACGCTAATCAGTTCGCCTCGCCATCGAAGGAGAGCTACGACCACGACGCCCTCGGCCAGCAGATCTCGATGGCCACGCCCAGCACGGACAGAACCTACGCGTACGAGCCGACTACTGGTCGCCTCCTGGCGATCCATACGCCCGATCCCAGCGGCGATTTCAGCGACTTCCTGCTCGACTCGACGTTATACGACGCGGCGGGGAATGTTTCGGAGGTTTGGCGCAACGAAGGGCTTGGAGATATGGTAGTCGTCAAGTCGAACACGCATTACTACTACGACGCGCTGGATCAGTTGCGATCAGTCGATCGATGGGCGGATTGGGAGCCCTATTGGAACAAGAGTTCGCGCAAGGCAAGCTCGTACGAGGAGACGCGTTATGACGCCTTGGGGCGCCGGGTACTACTGCGCACTCGGCAGGACTCGGCGACGTATTCCGGCGGAAACCTGGGCGTCAACAGCACGATCTCGCGATACGTGTGGGACGGTCCCGAGGTGCTCTACGAAATCCGCTATCCCGGCGATGATCAGGAGAGCGCGGCAAACCTGGAGCGTGACACTGCGGTGGTCACGCAGTCGGAAGGAAAGCTCCATGGCCGGGTGGCTTACACAACCGGCACCGGCATTGATGAGCCGCTGGCAGCCATCCGTTTTGGCTACATGGGTGGCGTTCCGATTGCGATTACCCTATTTGCCGATTATCGAGGCAACATCAATCGTGGCACGACGCTCGATGGTCACGACATTTCCACGACCATTCCGGACATCCCGTGGATCGATCGTCACGTCAGCGCGTATCTAAATAACCAGAACCCGATCGAGCCGCGGGCGTGGGTCGGAGATCTCCCGGCCGGGCATGAAACGACATCGGGTCTGCTCTACCGTCGTAATCGAATGCTGGATCCGGTCTCCGGGCGGTTTACGCAGGAGGATCCTGCGGGTTTGGCTGGCGGGCTGAATCTGTACGGATACGCCGGCGGGGATCCGGTCACGTATTCCGATCCTTTTGGGTTGATGGCGATGGATACGTACGTGAACTGTCGTCCCGTGGGCGGAAAGGGTGATGAGGGTGCCGTTGCTCATTGCGCAGTTCGTGTGGTGGATGAAGATCGGAAGATTGACCAGACAATCGAGTTGTTGAATGAGGATGGCACCAAGGAGATCTACTGGAGCCTTCCCGGCGATGAGAAGGCTAAGAAGTACAGCAGCGATGGATGGAGTAGGGTTGCCGTTCCAAAGGGAATGTCATCTCGGGAGTTCGACGATGCAGTTCTGAACAGTGCGCTGCAGCAGACCCGGACACAGCGCGGACAGCCTTACCTTCCGTTCGGCTACACAAACTCCAACCGCTTTGTCTCGAATGTCATCACTGGCGCAGGAGGATCCGTTCCTTCACGCCCACTAGCAGGATTCTTTCCTCTGATTGGGGCCCCAGGGCTTTGCGGGGGATTCACAGTGCTTACCGGACCGAACTGCCACTGAAAAGGAGACACGACATGACTGTGAAGCGCGGCGCGATTCTAGGCGGAGCGATAGGTGTTGTGCTCGCCATTGCATTGGTCGGAGTAGCGCGGCTCGTACACTCTTCGCAGGGATCCGGGGAAGGGATGGACTTCGCTATGACCTACGCGATGATGCTTGGCGTGCCAACATCTGCCTTCCTCGCAATTCCTCCCATAGCTCGACTGCTCGCACGGCCCACAGCGGTGTATGCATTCCCGGTCGCGCTTGTCGTAAACTGGTCGTTGCTCGGGGCGCTCGCTGCCTTGCTAGGCAACAGGGGCCGACGGCGCAACGTAGGAACAGGCGCTCTGCTGTAGAGGGGATAGGCCGAACATTCGTCTGCTTCTCGACAGGCGGGCTCGCTCTGTCTAACATTGAGTCTTATAGGCTTTTTCCGGACCTCCGGGCCTCGCTCGGCCCTCCTCCCACCGCCTGCGCTTCTGGGCGGTGGCGATGACCGGGAGGCAAGCCGGCTCCGATGGTAGCGCTCGTGCGGCGCTACGTGGTTCGCTCGTCGTCCAGCGACCGACGATGCAGGGTGCGCTTGGCGCTTCAGTTTGGCTCAGCCGGGTGAGTACCGAATCGTTGTTCACTACCGGTCCGGTCGACTCGGAAGTAACTCTGCCGTGTCTTTGGATCCTGACACACTCCGAATTCTCGTGGAGCAACAGTATCGCTCGCCGATGGGAACCGCACCGGCCGCGCTCGCGGCCGGCCTGGTCGCATTGGACCCTCCCGTCTCTTGGCACGTTAGGACCGACTAGCTCCATTCCTCCAGCGCGGAGCGGGCGGGAGTAGCGCCGCTTGAAACCATGACAGTCTGACTACATGCACGGGGTCGGCTGCATCAATTTGGCTCGCAGGCCGCGGGCGGCGGCACGAAGCAGCTGCCTAACGGCGTGGCTTCGGCCGATGCCACGTCCGCGCTGATGCCAACGCTGATTATTGCCGTGTAACCGGTGGTCGTCACGCGAACGTGGAATGGTGGCGTGCCGTGCACGACCGCGTTGTTACCCTCGGCGACGTTGCCAGCGAGCGTCTGCTCGAACACCAGCGAATCGCTCGCATCTTTCAGGTCAATTGGCCTGTGCCACCGGTGTAACCCGCGACGACGAGCCCGATCTGCAGCGTCCCAGTCGCAAAGCCGGGCGCGTAGCTCTGGTCGAATGTCCAGTCCCGGGCGGTCACCGCGAAACCGAAGTGGCCGTTCTCCATTCCGACAGCGGGGATGTTCGACCCCAGCGTACCCGGCCCTGCCATGTCAGTCCCCGCGCACCGCGCGAGCGCTGCGATGAGCAGGACCGACCGCGCACAGGCTCCGACAGTTCCCCACCTCGGACGTAGTTCTGCGAACGTCATGACGGCCTCCGTTGTAAACGCACCACCGCTCGCCTAACCACCGGGCGGCCAGCGGCGCCACTTCGACGTCGCGAGACCTTACGGCCGTCTACACCGCATCCGAAATCGAATAGCCGGTGTGCGCCCGCACCTGCGCCGCTACCACCCGCCGCTGCTCATCCACCGCCTCCGACTCGAGGCCGGTTCTGTTCTCCCGGAACCGCAGCCCCGCCGTCACACAGAACAAGTCACACAACGCGATCGACCGCGCCACGAGCCCCGCATCACTTGCACTCGTCTCGATCATCCGCTGCGTCCGCGACACCACGCACGCCGTCGCGAACAGGTCGATCGCCATGTTCGCCAGCCGCTCCAGGATCATCTGCTTCTCGATGATCTCCTTCTTGTGCGCGATGATCGCCTTCTCCGTCGCCGTCGCCAGCTCGCCGACGTGCTTCTCCAGCTTCGCCTTGTGCTTCTCCAGCCGCTCGTCCAGCGTCGCATCGAGCGACGCGGTCGCCCCGAATCGCTGCATCAGCCGCTCGGCTGCGTAGCTGCCTAACAGTCCGACGTTCCGCAGTGGGCTCTTCAGCGCCGATCCCAACCCGGCGAGACGCTGCGCTGGCTCGGCGATCCCGTTCAGCGCGATGAACAACCGCAGGATCTCGTTCGTCCCCTCGAAGATCCGGTTGATTCGCGCGTCGCGCAGCAATCGCTCGTAGGGATACGGCTTCACGAACCCGCGCCCGCCGGCGATCTGCACCATCTCGTCCGCCGAGCGCCAGAGCAGATCGCTCGCAAACACCTTGCAGCACGCCGCTTCGAGCGACTGGTCCGCGTCCGGTGTGTCGGCGAGCTTGCCTAACACTCCGAGCATCGCATCCGCCGCGTAGATCTCGGCGGCCGTCGTCGCAAGTTTGCGCTGGGTAATCTCGAAGTTCGCGATCGGCTGTCCGAACTGCACGCGGTGCTCGGCGTAGTCGGTCATCGAGTTCAGCAGCCCCTTCGATCCGGCGACGCACGCCGCGGCCAGCGAATGACGCCCGCCATTCAGCACGTGCACCGCGACGGTGAACCCCTTGCCGACTTCGCCCAGCACGTTCTCCGCCGGGACGCGCAGGTTCCTGTACTCGAGCTCCGCCTGCGTCGAGCCGCGGATGCCGAGCTTGCGGAAGGTGCCTAACACCTTGAAGCCATCCATCGGCGGGGTGATGATGAATGCGGTCGGCCGCCTGACGCGCTCGCCGCGCCGCTCGACCCAGGTCTGCGCGAAGGTCGCGATCACTCCCGCGCGCTGCCCGTTGCCGATCCAGATCTTTCGCCCATTGAGCAGCCACGATCCGTCGCTGTCGAGCTCTGCGGTCGTCTTGATGTTCTGCGCATCGCTGCCAGTCTCCGGCTCGGTCAGCGCGTACGCGGCCAGTGTCTCGCCTCGCGCGAGCATCGGGAGGTAGCGCGCCTTCTGCTCCTCGTTCCCGAACAGCACGATCGCCTTCGACCCCAATCCGCAGTGCACCCCGACGAGCACTCCCGCCGACGGATCAGCTCCGGCAACCACGCCGAGCATGTGCGCGTAGCCGGTCGCGGACAGCCCGAGTCCGCCGTACGCTTTCGGAATCGTCAGCGCGAGCAGCCCGCGCTCGGCGAACGCGCGGATCGTCTCCTCGCGAATCGTCTCCTCTTCGTCCGATCGCGCCGGGTCGAGCAAGCCGGCGGCAACCATCTCGCGAATGTCGCCCGTCAGCCGCTTGATGATCTTTCCCTCGTCCGGCGACCGTTCGTCGAGCGGCGCCGGGAAGGGGAAGACGAGGTCGTCGTAAATCGCCCGGGCAAACAGTCCACGGGTGAACGACGCAGGGGTCGTGGTAGCGGTCGGGTTGCTCACGAGATTCTGTCCGGTCTGTCTGGTTGATGTCGCCGCCTGGCGCCACGACGCCTGACGCGCACGCGGCGCGCGGCTGCCTAACGCTCCGCCCGGCGCGAGACGCGGTCGAGCTGCTCGCCGAGTGCGCGCGGATCGGTGACTGGCTCGTCGCAGCTGTAGTTGCGACAGAGGTACGCCGTCGGCGCCCCACCGCGTGCCTCGCGCTGGTCGAGCAGCCCGATCCCGTTCGTCGCGCTTCCCGGCGCTCCACCAGCCAGTGCGAGTGCGGGAATGTACCGGCCGCGGGTCTCGGCCACGAGTGCACCGAATCGCGCGTCCGATGCCTGTCCAATGATCGCGAGCTCCACCGCGCCGTTCACGACCGTGTCGGCGACGCCGAGGATATGCCCGAATGCCTGTGGGTGCTGCGCCATCGGCTCGGCCAGTGTCTCGACGATCCATCGGCCGCGCCGCGTGAGCTCGGCGTCCTGCATCAGCTCACCGAGGCGCACCAGCAGCTCCGCCGCGAGCGAGCTACCGGAGGGAATCGCGTTGTCGGTCGCGTCGCGCGGACGCGTGACCAGCGCCTCGTGGTCGCGCGCCGTGTCGAAGAATGCGCCGGCCTCCTCGCTCCAGAACCATGCGACGATCACGTTCGCGAGCGCATGCGCGCGATCGAGCCATGCGCGGTCGAAGGTCAGCTCGTAGAGCGCGAGCGCGCCGAGCGCGACAGCGGCATGATCCTCGAGATAGCCGGCAAGGCGAGTTTCCCCTGAGGTGCGCGTCCGCATGACGCGGCCATCGCGCGCCATCTCGCGAAAGAGCATCTCGCCATTGCGGAGTGCCAACTCGCGCCAATCGTCGCGCGCCAGGATTCGCGCTGCTTCAGCGATGCTCCGCAGCATCAGCCCGTTCCAGCCGGCGAGCACCTTCTCGTCGCGTCCGGGCCAGACGCGGGCAGCGCGGACGTCGTACAACTTCTTTCGGGCGCGAGCCACCGTGTCGCCTAACGCTGCTTCACTGATGCCGGCACGCCGCGCCGCCAGTGCGGGCGCGTTGGGCAGGTGGAGGATGTTGGCTCCCTCGAAGTTGCCTCCCGCGCTGACGTCCCAGTAGCGCGCGAGCAGCTCGGTGTCAGCGCCGACGATCGCGGAGAACTCGTCGAGGCTCCAGACGTAGAACTTCCCTTCGTGTCCCTCGCTGTCGGCATCGAGTGACGAATAGAATCCGCCCTCGGGCGACGTCATCTCGCGCGCGACCCACTCGATGGTCTCCTCGACGCTGCGCCTGATCTCCCGGTCGCCGGTCGCCTGCCACAGGTGCGTGCCCAACCGCGCGAGCAGCGCGTTGTCGTAGAGCATTTTCTCGAAGTGCGGCACGAGCCAGATCGCGTCGACGGTGTAGCGGTGGAAGCCTCCGCCGAGCTGGTCGTAGATCCCCCCGCGCACCATGTGCAGGTAGCTGTCACGGGCCATCGCCAGCGCGTGCTCGGTGCCGGTGCGCGACCAGTACCGAAGCAGGAAGTCGAGCGCCATCGCCTGCGGAAACTTCGGCGCGCCGCCGAATCCGCCATGCTCCTCGTCGTAGTTCCGCGCGAGCCCGCGATAGGCGCGCTCGAGCAGGGCGGGTACGAGCGCCCCCGTCGGCTGCGCCGACTCGCTCGCGACCGCGTACAGCTCGCGCATCGACGCGACCGTGCGCGCGATCTGATCCTGCTTGTTTTCCCACGCGTCGGCGAGCACGGTCAACACGCGCGTGAACGACGGCATCCCGCGCCCATCGACAGGCGGGAAGTAGGTTCCGCCGAAGAACGGGACGAGGTCTGGCGTGAGCATCACCGTCATTGGCCATCCGCCATGCCCGGTCATCGCCTGCACCGCCTGCATGTAGATCCCGTCGATGTCCGGCCGCTCCTCGCGGTCGACCTTCACGTTGACGAAGTGCTCGTTCATCAACCGCGCGGTCGCCTCGTTCTCGAACGACTCGTGCGCCATCACGTGACACCAGTGACACGCCGCGTAGCCGATGCTCAACAGGATCGGCTTGCTCTCCGCGCGCGCCCGCGCGAGCGCCTCCTCCCCCCACGGATACCAGTCGACGGGATTCTCCGCATGCTGCCGCAGGTACGGACTGGTCTCGCGCGCAAGTCGATTCGACATGCCATTGAATCTAGCGGGGCGAGACCACCCCGCCCCCCTTGCCCCCCAGTAGTTCATGCTCGGGTGAATCGATCTGTTCGTCCGGGGTAGTCCTCAGTGCCTCCGTGCCTCGGTGGTTAAATGCTGTTGCTGTTGCACTGCATTGAGCAGGAGGCACGGAGGCACGGAGAACAGCCTTGGGTTGCGTCTCATCCGACCAATCCTGTTGCGCCACGGCCAAAAACTTTGGGGCAAGCGGGGCGAGATGATCGCGCCAAGCTTGCCCCAAGCAGTCCGACCGCGCGAGTAGTGGCCATGAGGTTGGCTGTCTCTTCGTACTC